>NZ_JBNATX010000025.1:0-33624 GCF_049701115.1 Caldanaerobacter sp.
CGAAGCGAGCGGATTCTTAGCCTTTTGGCGAATTGGCCGGTACCCCGCCTGAGCCCGAAAAGTGAGCCTTAGTTTAGTCGCTTTGCAACTTACAAGCATTAACACAAAATGCCACTTAAATAAGAAGGACTTTGTCAACAAACAAAAAGCCGGGAGTTCTTCCGGCTTTTTTAAGATATACCACGCATTATGAGGTTCATCATGCTGTCTTTTTCTTCTTCACTCATCTTTTCCCACGCTGCTTCAAATATCACCCCCAGTCCAGGAATTGCATTTTCATTTTTGCTCTCCACCGCTTCTTGTATAAAACCTTTTATTTCCTCCTTCGATCTTTTTTTGAGATTGTCAAGTACTGCTCTCTTTATATCCATAACCTACCCCCATATTTGCAGAATCTCATTTATATGATTCCCAAAAAAGAAAATAATAAACAAAAAAGCCTTAAAAGAGCTTAGCAGTTTGTTGACAAAAATAAATAAGTGGTATTCTGTGCGTAAATGCAACTTACAAGCATTAACACAAAATCCCACTTAAATAAGAAAAACTTTGTCAACAGTTTGAAAAACCCTAAAAAGGCTTAGATCACATGAAACATATATTTCAATATAAGAAGAATTGCAATGCCAGCTATTCCAAAAACACCTGTTATAAAAGAAGTTATTATGTTTACAGGCAATTCTACATTAAACAAGGTCCCAAAAAAATTGAAAAATAATAGCATTATAAAACCTACAAGAGAATTTATAGCAAACTTCAAAAGTAGCCTTAAAGATTTACCCAGCACCCAGAGGATAAAAATCAACAATAATACCGCTACAATAAAAGAAAGGGTTCCAGTTAACATTGTTTTTCACTCCCTGTTTTAACTTACCTAGTTTCAATTATAACATAAAATAAACATTAAATTTTGGTTAAAATTAATTTCTTTTGATTGATTCCTCTTAAATTATCATATAAAATAGATAGGGATAAAAACACTGTGAAAAAGGGGTAGAAAAATGGAACTTCTGGTCAAAGCTTTTATAATGGGAATAGTTGAAGGGCTTACGGAGTTTATACCTGTATCTTCTACAGGACATTTGATATTGGTTGGCAACTTTATAAACTTCACAGGTAAATTTGCTACAATGTTTGAAATTGTAATACAATTAGGGGCAATTTTAGCAGTAGTATACTATTTTAGAGAAAAAATCTTTTCTTCTTTCAAAGCACTAAGGCCGGGAGAGTGGGGTTTTAATCTTTGGTACAAAATGTTTATAGCAGTACTGCCAGCAGGAATCATTGGAGTTTTGACTCATCACTATATTGAAGAACATCTTTTCTCACCTTTCACTGTTTCAATAGCCTTAATAGTAGGAGCAATCCTCATGATAGTAGTAGAAGATATCTTTGGGAAAAGGTATAGAATTGATAACATGGATAAAGTAAACACAGCAGAAGCTTTCTTAATCGGGATATTCCAGGTGATGTCTTTGTTCCCTGGTATGTCAAGATCAGCCTCCACTATAATAGGGGGAATGCTGGTAGGACTCTCAGTAAGAGCAGCAGCAGAGTTCTCATTCTTCTTAGCTATTCCAACCATGTTTGCAGCTACCGGATTTGAGCTTTTAAAGAACATAACTGCTATGTCTTTACTAGAATGGGAGGCATTGATTGTAGGGTTTATAACTTCTTTTATAAGTGCTTTGATCGTCGTAGATAAGTTTTTAACTTACCTCAGAAGACACGCATTAAAACCTTTTGCCTATTACAGGCTTGGAGTAGGAATTTTGATGCTTTTTTTAATAACACAAAAGCTTATAACCATAAAATAAAGGATAGGTTAAAGCCCTATCCTTTATTATTTATCCAGTTCTTCATAGGCTTTCGAGTACACTTCATAATCTCTATCACTGAAAAGGACAAACCTTACTTCCTTTATATTGCTACCACCTTCAAGATAGTCAGAGACTACCCTTAAAGCTATCCTAGCTGCCCTTTCTACAGGAAAGCCATAAGCCCCTGTGCTTATTGAAGGAAAAGCAATGGTTTTTACATTGTGCTCATCCGCCAGTTTTAAACTCTCTATGTAAGCACTTGCCAACAAATTATCTTCATTATGAGTTCCGCCTTTCCATATAGGCCCAACCGCATGTATGACATATTTTGCCTTTAGATTACCTGCTCCTGTTATTACTGCATGCCCTGTAGGACATCCGCCCTGCTTTTCCCTGATCACTTTTAACTCTTCTGCTATGGCCGGACCTCCCGCTTTATGGATAGCCCCGTCTACTCCACCACCCCCGATCAAAGCAGAATTAGCAGCATTTACAATAGCATCAACTTCCTGTTCCACTATGTTTCCCTTTATTAATTTTATTTTCTCTTTCATTAGATCACCCTTGATTTAATATGATTTTTTATGCATTTAAATTATATCACAAAATCTCTGTTTTTTCATCTCTTCTACCAATCATCCATAAAAACGTAAAGGAAATAAATACAGAAATTGAAGCAGCTAAGAACAACTTGTTAACTCCAATGTAATCCATTATAGCGCCAAAAGTTGAAGGAGTAACTATTGCTGCCAGCGAAGAAAAGAAGTAATAAAGGCCAGTGTAAGTGCCTATCTTCGCAGCAGAAGTATAGCTCACTACTAAAGGATAAGAATTTATAGTAAACAAAGCATTAAACAGCCCTGCAAATGGCATTAAAATTTGTATAACTCTAAAATCCTTCACAAACATGAAAACTAGAAAGAGCACTGCTTGTCCAAATGCACCAATCATCATGGTTTTTCTTTTCCCTATTTTCGAGGCAACAAATCCAGAAGGTAAAGCAAAAACCAGAAAAGCAAGGGCATAAAATCCCATTGTAAAGGAAGAGATACTTTCATCGATTCCCAAAGCTATTTTGCAGTATCTGGTAAAAAATGTCTCTACTGCTGCAAATCCAGCTATCATAGCAAATATAGAAAGGAGAGTGTAAAAGGGTCTTTTATCTTCATCTATAGTAACCTCAATAAGAGCTTTAACTATGCTTTGTCTTTCTTTTTTTTCTTGATTCACAAACTCTTTGGGCTCTTTTATTGTCAAAAATAGAATAAAGGGGATTGCCAGAGATAAAATCCCTGAGAGAAAAAATGGATATGCTTTATTGAGTTTATATAACTGTGAGCCGATAAAAAATATTATTAAGGCACCCAGCCCTCCCATGAAATTTATAACTCCATTTGCTTTGCTTCGGTGCTGTTCTTCTACTATATCGGGCATTAATGCAACAAGAGGGGTCCTATAACTTGCTACTACAATATTGAACATCAAATCAACTATTAGAAGAGTCCATAGCTTTGTCTGAAGCGGCAGAAGCATATACAAAATACCTGCGAGAGGCATTCCAACCAATATATACGGCATACGCCTCCCTATAGGCGTCTTTGTATTATCACTTAATGCCCCAAAAACAGGTAAAATAAACAAATTGGCAATATTGTCCCAGCTCATAACAAAACCTATTAAAGTATTACTCTTGGTAAAATTTCCAAGAAATATCGGCATATACGCATTATAAGCAGCCCATATCATTGAAACTACCATAAACCCGAGCCCTAAATTGAATATCTTAAAATAATTTAGTGATGATTGATTGTTATCATCAAAAACCATATTATTCTCCTTCCCTTAGAAAATTTAGCAAGGTCTCCGGGTCATTTGTTATAATACCATCTACCTCAGCTTTTATCATTCTTTCCATGTCTTCCTTTTTGTCCACTGTCCAAGGAAATAATTTAACACCATTTTCTCTGCAACCTTCAACAAGTTCAGGTATTATATTGAAATAAAAAGGATGTAATGAATATGCTCCCATGCGAAGTGCTATATGCCAAGGTTCTACAAGCCCACATTGGTACAAAAGACCTATTTTAAGATAGGGCGCCATTTTCTTTACATCTCTTAAACTATAATGATTAAAAGAGGATATAATAACTCTCTCCTCAAAATTGTATTCCTTTATTACTTTTATCAATTTTTCTTCAATCCCTGGATAAAGTACAATTCCACTTTTTATCTCTATATTTACAAGAAAGTCCTTATCTCCAATTAGCTCAAAAACTTCATACAAAGTGGGTATTTTCTCCCCTGCAAATTTCTCGCCAAACTTTATACCTGCATCTAACTTCTTGATTTCTTCTAGCGTAAAATCTTTAACAAAGCCCTCTCCATTTGTCGTTCTGTCTACTGTTTCATCGTGGATCACCACAAGATGCCCATCCTTTGTAAGCTGTACATCCAGCTCAATACCATCCGCTCCTAATTCTATTGCTCTTTTAAAAGCGGCGATAGTATTTTCAGGTGCATTTTTGGAATCCCCTCTGTGCGCAATTACCAAAGTTTTCATAAAAATACCTCCCCAAGATTTACTTTACAGAAAAATTCTATCACATTTTTGTAAAAAAGCGAAATCTTATAGCTCTTTTCTCAATGTCTATGATGAAAAAAGCTGTTATTACTACTTTTGTTTTTAGTAATGATATATAATAATCTTAGATAACTTATTTGAAAGGAATGAAGGAAATGGAATTTGTAAAATTCAACAAATTATGGCTTTTGCTAATTTTAATTGCAGGAATATTCTCCTTTTTATACCTATATTATACATTATTTCCTGGAAATATACCACATGATGTCTACAAATACTTCTCACCTGCTGAAATTACAAAAGCTCAAAGATACCACAAAATAATTCGTCTAATCTACATAAGTTCCTTCATAACGAAAGCTCTATTCTTAATATGGTTCACTTTTGGAACAGGAGCTTTTTTGCTTTTAAAATATACAGAAAAAATATCTTATGGAAAATATTATTTGAACGTGTTTTTATACTTCGTAGCTTTATGGTTAATCTTAAGATTGGTTTCTCTTCCTTTTAACTTGATAAGCCATTTTGTCCAGGTAGAATGGGGATTTTCTGTTCAGACAATGAGCTCCTGGTGGAGCGATTATTTTAAAAGTGCTATTTTGGACTTTGTATTTTCTTCTATCGGTGTACTTTTATTTTTCATATCCTTAAACAAATGGCCTTCTACATGGTGGATAGCCGCCTTTTTCTTCTTAACTATAGTAATGTTTGCCCAAATTTACATATATCCAAACTTTATAGCTCCAATGTTTAATAAATTTACTCCGATCAAAGACCCGAAGATAGTAAATATGGTACAAGAAATCTCTCGAAATGCAGGAATAAAAATAGATAAAATTCAAGAAATGGACGCAAGTAGACGCACCACGCTGGCAAACGCTTATTTTTATGGTTTTGGAAGTACAAGTAAAATTGTGCTTTACGATACGCTACTAAAAAATTATCCAGATGATGAAATAAAAGCGGTCATAGCCCATGAAGCAGGTCACTGGAAAGAAAATCATGTGCTAAAAAGCTTACTTATAGGTACAATCGGACTTTTCATAGGACTTTATTTACTTAATATTTTTATTCACTCAAGCATTACAATTCATCCCAATATTAAAATAACTCCAACTGTGTTGTCGGTAATATACTTGTTTATTTTGCTTATCAATTTTGACACAAATCCCATACAAAATTACATTTCAAGGCAGATGGAAAAACAGGCTGATTTACTCTCCGTTGAGTTTTTACACAGCAAAGAACCTGCTATAAAACTTCAAATTGACCTTGCAAAAAGAAGTTTGTCAGACGTATCTCCTCCCCCTTTTATAGAATGGTTTTCTTACTCTCATCCTTCTACTATGCACAGGATTGAATTAATAGAAAAAGCTAAATAAAAAGGAAGGTTATACTGCCTTCCTTTTTATGACGCCTTTTCTTTTTCTATAAGCTTGATTGCTCCAGCTCCACAATATCTCACGCATACACCGCAACCTGTACATTTTTCTTCATCAATACTTATGTTGACTCTAAAAGAAGTCTCAAGAATCACTCTAAAAGCTTTAAACCTGCAACTTGCTGCGGCTGGACAAAAAGGTGATTTGTCACATATTTTTTCATCAATTCTCGCTACTCTCATTTTTCTACCTCCAATAAAATACTTCCCTACTGTTGTGGGGTATTCTGTATACATTATACAGTATTTTTTACTTTTGTCAACTATAAAAAAGAGATACCTTTAACGGTATCCCCTTTATTTTCTAAAAAAATCTCCCAATACCTCAGAAAATTTCTTTGCATTGTCAAAATAACAAGTATGACCTGAATCTTCAAATACATATAGAGAACTTACAGAAATATTTTCTTTTAACATCTCTGCAAACTCATAAGGAGCAATATTATCTTTCTTTCCCCATATAATCAAAGTTTTTACTTTTATGTCTTTTAATCTCTTCTTGTAGAGGTCCACGTTTATACTATCTACTACCGTCAGACTTCTCAGCATATTACCGTGTTTGAGTGCAAATCGCAATGATATTTCACCACTAAAAGAAGGACCTACCAAATGAAAAGGTGGTAAATTTAATTTACTTGCGAATTCAAACAGCACTTCTTCTTTTTCAAGTTCGCTCTCTTCTGAAGCCCCATACCCGGGCAATTCTAAGCATATGACTTTAAATCCTTTATTAGCCAAATTCTCAGCTATTCCTGAATGCACCCAATCGTAAGCAGTATATCTTTTGCCGTGGAGTAGTATTACAAGGTCTTGTGTATTATCTTCTCCTAATTCTAAATAATGAATCTTGCTGCCTTTTATATCAACATATTCTCCTTTTATCAGCACCAGTCTCACCTCTCATATAAAAAGTGAAACTTCTGCTCCTTCCCTTATAGCCTCTACCGCAGATGCTACTTCTTTACAATCCCCAATGAAATAAATTCTCTCATCGCCTTTTAGTTCTGAAAATTCTTCATCTGGAACATTGCCAACCGCCAATACTACCGCCTCTATCTCAATTACATCAAATCTATCCTTTACCTTGTACATAAGCTTTCCTTTTGATATATCCTTCACTTCGGCATCAGTCACTATATTGACTTTCAAATTTTCCAGTCTTTGAAGAAGTAGCTTTTTCACCATCGGATATATTCCTTCGCCCACTTCACTTCTAATCTCAAAAACTGTCACCTTTTTACCTTTCTCTGCCAGATATTCAGCCGTTTCAAACCCTGTAAGTCCCCCTCCAATTATTGCTATACTTTTACCCTCTGGAATGTTGCCTTCTAAGACTTCAATGGCTGTAAGAGGTGCAATATCTGTATCTAAATCAATTTTTGCTGGTTTTGAACCAGTAGCTATAATAATTTTATCGTATTGCATTTCTTTAATATCTCTTAAAGATATTTTTGTATTTAAATTTATTTTCACATTGTACTTTTCTAAATCCCTTTTCAAATATTCAATAACTCTCCCAATCTCTTGCTTGTGAGGAGGAATTTGAGCAACATTTAACTGTCCTCCTAACCTATTCTCTTTTTCAAAAAGTGTAACATTGTGGCCTTTTCTTGCCAGATATTTAGCTGCAGACATTCCAGCAGGACCTCCGCCAATTACTGCTATATTTAGCGGCTTATCAGTTTTTACCTCAAACTCTCTTTCTCTTCCTACCTCTGGATTAATCATGCAAGAAACCGAAAGCCCTTTCTGGATATAAGCAATACAAGCTTGATTGCAGTGAATGCAATACCTTATATCTGCTTCTTCTCCCTTAATCAATTTCTCAGCCAAATCGGGATCTCCAATCAAACCTCGTGCAACACCTATAAAATCGGCTATTCTTTCCTCTAAAATCCTTTCCCAGTCGTAAACATTCCCTAACTTATTAGCAGCAATTACAGGAATACTAATACTTTCTTTTAGTTTTTTAGTAAAAGGCAATAATGGTCTATCTTCTATACCCATTGGAGAAATATGATACTCAGAAGTTGAAGACACTCCTGAAGATACATCTATAGCAGAAGCTCCATTTTTCTCCAGTATTTTGGCAAATTCAATACTTTCTTTTATATTGAATCCCCCATCCGTGAAATCATCTCCATTAATCCTGCAAATCACCGTAAAATCTGGTAGAGCATCTTTTATCTCTTTTAAAATTTCAACGGCAAATCTTGCCCTTCCTTCTAAACTTCCCCCATACTCATCTTCTCTTTTATTTGTATTTGGTGACAAAAACTGACTTACAAACCATCCATGGGCAAAGTGCAGTTCTACTGCATCAAAATCCGCTTTCTTTGCTCTTATCGCTCCTCTGACAAAATCCTTCACAAAGTTTTTTATTTTTTCTTTTGGAAAATCTGTCGGTTTGTACTTTGGATTGTGCATTGCCAGTTGAATTGCTGCTTTAGCACCATTTCGATGTATTGCCTCTGCCAATTTGCTAAGACCTCCTATTTTATCATCTGTATCTATTCCTATTTGATTGGGAAAGAACTTGCCTAATGGATTTACGAAACTTGCTCCTACGATCACTAAAGCAACTGACCTTGACCTTCTTCTGTAGTACTCTATCTCTTTTTCTGTGACGTAGCCATCCTCTGACAAATTTGTAACGGTCGGAAGCATCACAATTCTATTTTTTAAATGTAACCCGCCTATTTTCCCTTCTTTTAAGAGCATTTTAAATCACCTCACCACATTTTATATTGTAGCGATTGAATAACTATAAGTAAAATAGTATAATTTTATTAAATACATAAGCATATCCTTATGAGGTGATTCTATGAATCTACGCCAGCTGAAAATTTTTCTAACCGTATGCCAAGAAGGAAGTATGTCAAATGCAGCCAAAAAACTGTACATGACTCAACCTTCCATAAGCCAGACTATAGGTGAATTAGAACAAGAGCTAAATATAAAATTGTTTGAAAGGATTAACAAACATCTCTACCTCACTTATCCAGGCGAAATTTTAAGAGAATATTCAAAAAGAATAATCTCTTTACTTGAAGAAGCTGAAAATACCCTCTTAGACATTTCAAATTTAAAAACTGGAAAACTTCGCGTAGGTGCAAGTACAACTATAGGAACTTATTTAATTCCAAAAATACTCAGTGAGTTCCGCAAAAAATACGAAAATACCTCTATATTTTTTAATATTGATAACACAGAAGTAATAGAAAAGCAAATTTTGGAAAATTATATAGATATAGGAGTTGTAGAGGGCCCTGTTCATTCAGAAGATATCATCACAGAATCTTTTATGGAAGATGAATTATACCTTGTATGTTCTAAAAACCACAGATGGGCTTTAAAAAAAGTGATAGAACCGTGGGAAATTGAGGAGGAAGAATTGATTATTCGCGAAAAGGGAAGTGGCACAAGGGAAGTTTTTGAAACGATAATGTCTGCCAATAACTTAAAATACTACATAAAACATGTACTTAACAATACAGAAGCCATAAAAAAAGCCGTTGAATTAAATATGGGGGTATCAGTTATTTCGAGACTTGCCGTATCAGAGGAACTCAAAAAAGGCACCCTTGTAAAAATAGAAATAGAGGGTATAAAGTTTAAAAGAATGTTCAATATAATCTATCACAAGGATAAATACTTCTCTCCTGTGTTTAAAGCTTTTATAGAGCATCTAAAAATAATAAAAGATAAAATTTAAAAACAACCATTTTTCAATGCCAAGAAATAGATTTAGATGTATTTAGCCATCAATGGGATTGACATAAGTATCCAACAGGACTAAAATAAAAGTAAACTTATAAACAAACGGGGTGGTCTAAATGAAAAGAGTAGCCATTTTAATTGAAAACCTCTATGAAGAGCCCGAGCTTTTATATCCATACTACAGATTGAAAGAAGAAGGGTATGAAGTTCACCTAGTGGGGACAGAAAAAGATAAAGTGTACACAGGCAAATATGGTTATCCTATGAAAAGCACTCACGCATCAAAAGAAGTAAAAGCCGATGATTATGATGCTGTGGTAATACCAGGAGGTTATTCTCCGGACCACATGAGAAGGTGCCAGGATACTGTAAATTTCGTTAAAGAGATGTGCCAACAGCAAAAAATAATTGCTGCGATATGCCATGGACCCTGGATGATGGCTTCAAGCTGCGACTTAAAAGGTAAAAGAGTCACAAGCTTTTTCTCAATAAAGGATGACTTAATAAATGCAGGAGCTCAGTACGTAGACGAAGAAGTAGTAATAGATGGAAATCTAATAACCTCTAGAACCCCCAATGATTTGGTAGCTTTTGTAAAAGCTATAATTGAAAAACTGAAATAAGAATACCAAAAAAGGGTTCTGGTACTTTATATGTACCGAGAACCCTTGATTTTTCTGGTGGAGCTGATGGGACTTGAACCCACGGCCTCCACAATGCCATTGTGGCGCTCTCCCAACTGAGCTACAGCCCCACTTAAAGCAATACTGACAAATGTTATTATAACATAAACGAATTTTTTTGTCTATAAGAAACTAAACCTTTGCGCTTTGCATATAGTGAAAATAAGACTTACCGAATTTAAAGAAGGTGAGAAAATGAGATGTTCCTTTAATGAAAATAACAAAGACCATAAAACAATTGAATGTGCACTGGGGCTTCAATCTTTTTCAATCTTCCTTCTTCTAATGCTATCGGGAATGCTAAGTCCACCTCTCGCTGTAGTAATACCTCTATCCATAAACTTAGTTTCTTCTGTATTTGGGACTTTTGCGCTTTTTCAGAATTATAAAGAAGAAGGAGAGTTGTTTTATATTATACTTTCGTATTATATCCTCTTGGTACTTTTTTACTCTTTAGTGCCGTATTATAGGGGGGCTTTTGACCTAGCATCAGATATTCTACCCATACCAAAAGACGCTCTTTCTACCTTTCATCCAATAACATATCCTGAACCATAAAAAGATAAACTGATTCACTCTGCGGCATACCGTAAAGTGGATCAGTTTATCTTTTTATGGTGGAGGTGCGGGGACTCGAACCCCGGTCCGAAGGCGTCCCGGTAAAAGCTTCTCCGAGCGCAGTCGCTGTTTTAATTTTCCCTCAGCGGTTCTCCCAGCGACAGGATAACCGCTTCGGTAGCCCCGTTAATTCCGGTTTTGCCCCGAGGCGCAGGCAAAACCAGTTCCCCACTTTTTTGACGCCCAGTCCTGAAACGTGGGCATTTCAGGCTGGACGGCCGCCTTTAATTAGGCAGCGTAAGCGAGTTCTCTGTCTGCGTTTATTTTTCTTCCACCTTTTTTACGAGTTGGTGGAGAACTCGGCTCGCTACTTTTACCTCGTTCGCCCCCGTCGAAACCAGCACACCCCCATATTAAATTCCCAATTGTTTTTCTTTAAACTGCTTCTCGAGTTCTCTTTTCGCCTCTCTTCTCGCGATATCTTCTCTTTTGTCATAAATCTTCTTACCTTTTGCAACAGCTAATTCCACTTTTACAAGCCCTTTTTTAAGGTAGACTTTCGTAGGAATTAAGGTGTAGCCCTTTCTCGACACATACCCTGCAAGTTTATTTATCTCATGTCTGTGAAGTAGTAGTTTTCTCGGTCTTAGAGGGTCTTTATTGAAAATATTCCCCTTTTCATAAGGGCTTATATGCATATTATAAAGTATTACCTCATTATTTTCTACCCTTGCAAAGCTGTCTTTTAAATTCACCTTCCCTTGTTTTACAGATTTAACCTCTGTCCCCACAAGTTCTATTCCTGCCTCGTAAGTTTCTTCGATAAAATAGTCATGAAAGGCTTTTCTGTTTTGAGCAATTATCCTTACATCTTCTTTAGACAAGGTCTAAACACCCTCTTTAGGAGAAAATTGCCCTATTTGCGTATCACAAATAGGGCCCTCCACGTCGCTATTATATTATAGCACAATTTTTATTCCTGTCAAGCACAATTATTTTTCACTAAACGCTTTTCCTACTCTTACTATGCCTAAATCGTCTATATGAAGAAGGTGAACCCTGGTATCATGACCGCACATCCTACACCCATCTACCCTTACAGTTCTAACAATTTCTCCTGGAGCAACTCCATAAGTAGAAGCCGTTGTTCTACTAGCGACGATCTTAGCCAGTACTATATTGCAATCCAATATGTGGGATACAGCATATCCTCCTGCAGCCTCTGAAGAAAGCTCTTCATGACTGCTTCTCTTTTGAGAGATAAAGATAGCTGTTTGGTAGTTGTCTTTCATTACTTCATAAAGCTTTCTAACCAGTTTTCTCGCAACCATTTCCTGTCCTTCATAAAGACCAGTGATAGAATCTATCACACAGGCTTTTATGCCCTTTTCTCTTATTATTTCTCCAAGTTTGGAGGTAAGCTCATCTACGCTGTTTTTTAACTCTGCTTGATGTGACAGGTCAAGCAGGTAAATGGAATTTTCTATCTTGTTCCAGTCAATTCCTAAACCTTTGCAACGCTGTTTCAATCCTTGAACAGTAAAAACTGCCGGGACCTCCACTGTAATGAAAAGTACATTATATCCTCTTGCCGCCTGAGTTATAGCAAATTGTTGACCCATGAGTGTTTTCCCCGTATCGGGCACTCCTGCTAAATGTATCACAGAAGCAGAAGGAAGCCCTTGAAGAGGTACCCTTACTATTTCCCCGTCTTCAAGCTCGGCAGTATAGAAAAGGTCATCAAGCCCAGGAATTCCAGAAGGTATGCCGAAAAGTTTAGGGGTTTTAGCAGCAACATCTCGCAAGAGTATGACTTGCATTGTTGCCACCCCCCTACTTCCATATATTCTCTTTCCATATATTATTTTATATTTATTTCAAAAAATTTGTCAACTATCTTCTTCTACCAGCACAAAATCTATTTCTCTATTATCCACATTTACATGAGCTACTCTTACAAGGACTTCTTTCCCTATTGAAAAAATTTTCTTCGTCCTTTCTCCTATAATCACATACTTTTCCGGGTCAAACACATAATAGTCATCCTCCAATGAAGCCACATCCACCAATCCTTCAACTGTATTTTCAAGTTCCACGAAAAATCCGTAACTTGTAACATTGGAAATTATACCTTTGTAAACATTGCCCACTTTGTCAACCATATATTCTACTTTTTTGAGCTCTTCTATCTCTCTCTCGGCTGTTTCAGCAGCTCTTTCTCTTTCAGAAGATTTTGCTGCTATGTCTTCAAGGATTCTGTTGTAATGCTTCTGCCTTTTTTCAGTAAGTTTCCCGTTTATATACTCTTTTATTATCCTGTGGATCACAAGGTCAGGATATCTTCTTATAGGAGAAGTAAAATGGGTATAATATCTAGCAGCTAAGGCATAATGCCCTACATCCTCTGGGCTATAGCGTGCTCTTTTCAAAGACCTTAAAAGGAGAGTCTCGACTACTTTTTGTTCGGTCTTACCCTTAACCTGATTTATGAGGTCCTGCAAAGCTTTAGGATGTATATCCCCACCTTCAATACCCTTTATATGATATCCCAGATTATGTATAAATTTATTAAAGGCTTGCAGTTTTTCTATGTCGGGGTGTTCGTGAATTCTGTAAACAAAAGGTACATTTAACCAATGCATGTGCTCTGCTACAGTCTCATTAGCAGCTAGCATGAATTCTTCAATTATCTTATGAGCGATGTTTCTTTCCACCTTTACAATATCTATCGGTTTACCCTTTTCATCTACAATCACTTTTGCTTCTGGAAAGTCGAAGTCCACGCTTCCTCTTCTTTTCCTTTTTTCCAGTAATACAAGCGCCAGTTCCCTCATTAATTTAAAATCTTCAATGAGATGAGAATACCTTTTTTTTAATTCCTCATCCTCTTCTTCAAGAATCTTGTACACATTAGTATAAGTCATTCTTTCCTTGCTTTCTATTATGCTTTCGAATATTTCATGATCAACTACTTCACCTTTTTTGTTTATTTCCATTTTAACAGTTAATGTAAGTCTATGTTCTTTAGGATTTAGACTGCATATTCCATTTGAAAGTTTGGGTGGAAGCATTGGTATGACCCTGTCCAAGAAGTAAACGCTACAGCCTCTTTTTAATGCCTCTTTGTCAAGGTGGGAACCTTCTTTTACATAATGACTGACATCTGCTATGCTAACATAAAGTAAATAGTGCCCATTCTCAAGTTTTTCTACATAAACAGCATCGTCCAAATCTTTTGCATCTTCTCCATCAATAGTAACAAATCTTAATTCCGTAAGGTCAACCCTTCTCTTTCTCTCTCTTTGAGGTATTTCTTCAGGAAGTTCTTCTGCTTCTTTCAAGACTTCCTTAGGAAATGTTTCAGGTATATCATAAGACCTTAGGATAGACTTTATTTCTATTCCCGGTTCTCCTTTGTAACCTAAAACTTCTATTATTTCTCCTTCAGGACTTCTTCTTCCCTCAGGCCATTTCGTGATTCGCACTACCACTTTCATACCGGTTTTAGCACCTTTATCCTCACCTTTGGGAATGAATATATCTTGATGAATCTTTCTGTTGTCCGGTATAACAAAACCAAAATTCTTATTTTTCTCATAGGTACCTACAATCGTGGTATTGGCCCTTTTTAGTATCTTTATTACTTCACCTTCTTGACTTTTACCCTCACCCCCCTGTAGCAATCTCACAAGCACAAGGTCTCCATCCATTGCACCATTCATTCCGCTGATAGGGATAAATATATCCTTCATATTTCGGTCTTCCGGAATCAAAAACCCATATCCCTTGGGGTGCCCATCTATCCTTCCTCTCACAAGTCCTAATCGTTCAGGAAGAGCATATTTCCCCCTCTTGGTCTTAAACACAAGTCCCTCTTTTTCCATTTCTTTTAAGGTAGCTTCCAACATCTTTTTTTGACCATAGTCTATGTCCAGCATATCCATTATCTCTTCGATCTTAGAAGGCATATAATCTTCTCTACTGAAAAGTTGTAGCAGTTTCTCTTTTACCCTCATTACACCTCATACCTCACAATCCTATTTGTTCTGCAATCTCCTTCATAGAATTCAACCCTATTTCTAAGAATTCATCTAAAGAAATGCCAAGCTCTTCACAGGTTTTTATTTGATCTCTGTTAGCCCCTTTTGCAAAAGTCTTGTCTTTAAACTTTTTTTTCAAAGAACTAAGCTTCACTTCTTCTAATTTTCTTGAGGGCATTACATAGGCGGTAGCTACAATAAGTCCAGACAAAGGATCGGCAGCAAAAAGGGCTTTATCCAGCAGGGTTTTCCTCTCAATGCCATGAATCTCATTGTGGGCAATTACCGCTTGAACAATTTCCTCGTCAAATCCTAAATTCCTTAAAATTTCTCCTCCTCTTATACTGTGAAGTTCTGGATTATCCTTTGTCTCTTCATAATCAATATCATGGACTATTCCTGTAACAACCCATTTTTCTACATCTTGTCCTAATCTTTTGGCGAGTCCCCCCATTATCGCACCTGTAGCTATCATGTGGTTTATAAGAGTTTCATCTGAAACATACTCCTTGACTAAAGCCAAAGCTTTCTCTCTGTCCAATTTTAATCCCTCCATTATTAAGTTACCATTTTTACTTAATATTATAACATGTTATTACAAAAAACAATACAAAGGCAGCCAAAAGCTGCCTTTGTATTTTAATCATTTTTAATTCCCATATTTTATAGCTGCTTGAGCTGCTGCCAGCCTTGCTATAGGCACTCTGTAAGGCGAAGCAGAAACATAATCTAATCCTACCTTATGGCAGAATTCTATAGAAGAAGGATCTCCACCGTGCTCGCCGCATATACCAACTTCAAGGGTCGGCCTCGTCTGCTTCCCAAGCTTTGTGCCCATTTCTACAAGCTTCCCTACGCCTTCCTGATCTAATTTCTCAAATGGATCAAATTCATATATTTTCTTCTCGTAGTAGGTCTCCAAAAATTTACCTGCATCGTCTCTTGAGAAACCAAAGGTCATCTGTGTCAAGTCGTTCGTACCGAAGGAGAAAAATTCTGCTTCTTGGGCAATCTTGTCTGCTGTCAAAGCAGCCCTAGGCACTTCTACCATTGTTCCCACAAGGTACTTTAATTCGATACCGCTCGATTTTATTATCTCATCTGCTACCCTTGTTATTATATCCTTTAAATACTTAAACTCTTTTAGTTCACCCACAAGCGGTATCATTATCTGTGGCTTTACGTCTTTCCCTGTTCTCTTTTTAACATTTACTGCAGCCTCTATTATTGCTCTCGTTTGCATCTCAGCTATTTCAGGATATGTTACAGCCAATCGGCATCCTCTGTGGCCAAGCATTGGATTAAATTCTTTGAGGCTTTCTACCGTTGCTTTCAGTTCTTCAAATGAAATACCCATATCTTCAGCCAGTTCTCTTATCTCCTCATCGAGATGAGGCAGGAACTCGTGAAGTGGTGGGTCTAAGAGCCTTATTGTAACCGGATATTCACCCATTATTTCAAATAACTGTTCGAAATCTGACCTTTGCATTGGAAGTATTTTCTCTAAAGCTTTCCTCCTCTGTTCTTCTGTCTTCGCTATTATCATTTCTCTCATTGCAGGAATTCTTTCTTCATCGAAGAACATGTGTTCTGTCCTGGCAAGTCCTATTCCTTCAGCACCAAACTCAAGGGCAACTTTAGCATCTCGTGGAGTATCCGCATTCGCCTTTACACCTAATCTCCTATACTTATCTGCCCATTCCATCAATATAGCAAAGTCACCACTTATTTCTGGCATTACCGTTTTAATCTCTCCAATGTATACATTTCCTGTGCTTCCATCTATTGATATGTAATCTCCTTCATGAACTACGATATCACCTATTCTCATTACTTTTGCTTGCTCATCTATTCTAGCATCGCCGCATCCAACTACGCAGGGTGTACCCATGCCTCTTGCAACCACAGCAGCGTGAGAAGTCATTCCACCGCGGGTTGTCAGTATTCCTTCTGCAGAAGCCATTCCTTCAATATCATCAGGAGATGTCTCTGTGCGTACGAGGATTACTTTTTCTCCAGCCTTAGCAGCGGCAACAGCTTCATCAGCAGTAAAGTATACTTTACCTGAAGCAGCTCCAGGAGATGCTGGTAATCCCTTTGCAACTGGTTTTGCAGCCTTTAACGCTTCTGGCTCAAATGTAGGATGTAATAGCTGATCCAGCTGCTTTGGATCCACTCTTAAAACAGCTGTTTTCTCGTCGATCAAACCTTCTCTTACCAGGTCTACTGCTATTTTGATTGCTGCCTGTGCAGTCCTTTTACCACTTCTTGTCTGGAGCATGTAAAGTTTGCCTCTTTCAATCGTAAACTCTATATCCTGCATGTCTTTATAGTGTTTCTCTAATTTTTCAGCTATTTCTACAAACTGATTGTAGACCTCTGGCATGGTCTCTTTTAATGTGGAAATTGGCTGAGGGGTTCTTATACCAGCGACGACGTCTTCTCCCTGAGCGTTCATTAAAAACTCACCAAACAAAGCTTTTTCTCCGGTAGCCGGATTTCTCGTAAATGCAACACCCGTACCAGAATCATTCCCCATATTTCCGAATACCATTGATTGCACGTTCACTGCCGTACCCCAATCGCCCGGTATATCATTTAATCTTCTATAAACTATGGCTCTTGGATTGTTCCAGGATCTAAATACGGCTTTTACAGCTTCTAAAAGCTGGACTTGCGGATCTTGCGGGAACTCCTCTCCCTTTTCTTGCTTGTAAAGTTCTTTAAACCTCTTTACAACCTCTTTTAAGTCTTCTGCCGTAAGATCTGTATCAAATTTAGCTCCTCTTTTTTCCTTTATCTCATCTAAAATTGCCTCGAATTTATTCTTGTCAATGCCCATCACAACATCAGAAAACATCTGGATAAATCTTCTATAGCTATCATACGCAAATCTTTCATTATTAGTTGCTCTGGCAAGCCCTTCTACTGTCTCATCGTTTAAACCAAGGTTTAAAATGGTATCCATCATCCCAGGCATTGAAACTCTTGCACCAGACCTAACAGATACAAGAAGTGGATTGTTGGGGTCCCCAAATTTTTTACCAGTGACCTCTTCTAACTTTTTCATGTATTCATAAATCTGTTCGACTATTTCTGGTGCTATTGTCTCTCCATCCTGGTAATATCTTGTGCAAGCTTCAGTGGTAACTGTAAATCCCGGAGGAACAGGTAACCCTAATCTGGTCATTTCAGCTAAGTTCGCACCTTTTCCTCCTAAAAGGTCTCTCATTGAAGCGTCGCCTTCATTGAAAAAATATACATACTTCTTAGTCATGTACGCTCTCCTCCTCTTAACACGTTTAATATTATGTTAGCTGTCTCTTCTACAGCCTTGTTAGTAACATCTATGACAGTGCAACCTAATTTTTGCATCACCTCCTCAGCATACTGTATCTCTTTTTTAACTCTTTCTTCTGTAGCGTAAAGAGCATTGTCATTAAGTCCTAACGACTTAAGCCTCTCTTTTCTTATTTTAACCAAAACTTCAGGGTCTATAGTGAGCCCAAAAATTTTTTTGGGATTTATCTCAAAAAGCTCTCTCGGAGGCTCAATTTCAGGTACTAAAGGTAAGTTAGCCGCCCTGATGTATTTATGAGCCAAATACATGCAAAGAGGCGTTTTCGAAGTCCTAGATACCCCTATTATTACTACATCTGCCAGCAAAATCCCCATTGGGTCTTTTCCATCATCATATTTGACAGCAAATTCTATCACTTCTATTTTTTTAAGGTAATCTTCTTTGTTACTCTTTAAAAGTTCCATCTGGGGAGCAGACCCTGTACTATCCTCTATTGCATCCAATACAGGTCCCATTATATCCACAATTTTTATTCCAAATTTTTTTGCCTTTTCATTGAGATATTCCTTGAGTTCCCTTACTACCATAGTGTGGATTATAAGACTGTTGGCATCATTCGCTGCCTCCATGATGATTTCATCTATTTGATTCACATCACCCACGTAAGAATACTTCTTTATTTTTTCAATGAAAGTATAGAAATGAGCCGCCGCAATACTTGCTATGTTTTCTGCCGTATCCATATTAGAATCGGACACCAGGTATATAGATATGCCTTCCTGCATAGATGCCCCCTACCCTTCCCCTAATTTTACAAAAAGTCTTGTTATATTGGTTTTCGACAACCTACCTGTCACTTTATAACCTTGCTTCCCATCTTTATCCACTACAGGCTCTACAACAGGAAGGCTGTCCACTTCGTGCTCAATGATTTTTACTGCAGCATTATAAACTGGTTCATCATCGTAAGTAGTGATGATGTTGGGCATCCGGGTCATAATTATACCCACCGGGACCTTATAAATATCGGTATTGCCTATAGCGATTTTCAAAAAATCTTTTCTGGATACTGCGCCGGTTAAAAAGCCGCCATCCTGTACAAAAATTGTCCCAACATCCTTTAAAAAAAGTGTTACAATAGCATCGTAAACTGGGGTGCTCTCCTCTACCACTACAGGCACCGATTTTACATCTTTTACCTTTATGTTTTTTATGTAATCCTGTATGAGACTAAGGGGTGACCTACCCGTGTAAAAATAACCCACTTTAGGCCTCGCTTCTAAAATCCCAGACATGGTCAATATTGCAAGGTCTGGCCTTAACGTAGCCCTGGTAACATTGAGCTTTTCTGCAATCTGCTCCCCTGTAATGGGCTGATACTTCTTTACAATATCTATGATAATCTGTTGTCTAGGAGTCAGTTGAATTTCTATCACCCCTCCAAAAATTTTCATAAACGTTTTCTACTCTTTCGTTTAACACTTTACTATAATTATACCACAAAACAAAAACATAACCAACTTGTTTTTAATATTATTTATTAGAGAAGGGAAATCAGCAAAAACTGATTTCCCTTCTAAACTCTAAGTTTATCTTCTAAATACTTATCTACCTGATCAATATCTATTCGAACCTGTTCCATGGTATCTCTGTCCCTTATGGTAACTTTATGGTCATTTTCAGAATCAAAATCGTAAGTTACGCAAAAAGGCGTCCCGATCTCGTCTTGTCTTCTGTATCTCCTACCTATGCTGCCTGATTCGTCATATTCTGCAGGAAATTTCTTTTTTAGGTCTAAATAAATCTTATAAGCAGCTTCATTGAGCTTTTTAGACAGAGGAAACACTGCTACTTTAACAGGAGCAATAGCCGGATGAAGCCTTAAGACTACTCTCGTCTCTCCTTCCACTTCCTCCTCATCATAAGCATCCACCAGAAAAGCCAGCATTAACCTGTCCACTCCTACTGAAGGCTCAATGCAGTAAGGTATGTACTTTTCACCTGTTACAGGGTCAGTATAAGTCATGTCTTCTCCTGAATGCTCCATGTGCTGCTTTAAGTCATAATCAGTCCTGTTAGCAATACCCCAAAGCTCTCCCCAACCAAATGGAAAATTATATTCTATGTCAGTAGTAGCCGTGCTGTAGTGAGAAAGTTCTTCTTTTTTGTGGTCTCTGAATCTCAAATTCTCTCTTTTAAGTCCAAACTCCACAAGCCAGTTCATGCAAAATTCTCTCCAATAATTAAACCATTCCATGTCTTCTCCTGGTTTGCAGAAAAATTCTAATTCCATCTGTTCAAATTCCCTGGTTCTGAAGATAAAATTCCCCGGCGTGATTTCATTTCTAAAGGATTTGCCAATCTGTCCAATACCAAAAGGAATTTTCTTACGACTTGCCCTTTGAACATTCTTAAAATTTACAAAAATACCTTGAGCTGTTTCCGGCCTCAAAAATACTTCCGACTTTGAATCCTCCGTAACTCCTATATAAGTCTTGAACATGAGATTAAATTTTCTTATTTCTGTAAAATTATGGGCTCCACATCTGGGACAGGGTACTTTGTGCTCTTTTATAAACTCCATCATTTGCTCCTCTGTCCATCCTTCTATTGAAACGTTAAGCCCCTTCTCTTTTATGTAATCCTCAATCAGTTGGTCAGCCCTAAATCGAGCTTTGCACTCCTTGCAGTCCATCAAGGGGTCGCTAAAGCTAGCCACATGTCCTGAAGCCACCCAAACTTCTCTGTTCATCAAAATAGCAGAATCAATTCCCACATTATATGGACTCTCCTGTATAAATTTTTTCCACCATATCCTCTTTATATTATTTTTCATTTCTACTCCCAAAGGACCGTAATCCCATGTATTTGCAAGGCCTCCATATATCTCGGACCCGGGGAAAACAAAACCTCTGTTTTTTGCAAGAGACACTATCTTATCCATTGTAACTTTTGCAGGCATTAATAAACACTCCTTTTCCCAATTATGCAAAAACCCTTCATCCCCGCTCGGGAAGAAAGGTTTTTGCATTACTTATTTTAGAATATCAAATCAAATAATCTATGTCAATCATTTTTCTTCTCTTCTTTTAAGACTATTACACTTTTATCGTATTTTTCTACTTCTATAGTACAATTAGCTAAAAAAGCTACTGCTGCTCCCAAAAGTGTAAGTTGAGGTATAACCACTGTAGAAATAGCACCGGCAGTCACAGGAATCTCCAAGAGAATTCTATCGTCTTTTTTTACTCTTATTTTAGTAACATTTCCTTTTTTTATAAGGTCTTTTATTTTATCTATAACTTCTGATCCAGCTACAGTAAAAGACTCCGTCCAGCTCTTCCTATTTTCCTCTATGTATATTAGGGCATCTACTACATTCCAATTAGATTGTTCCAAAGCTTCTTTTGCCTCCTTATAACTCACTCCTGTCCTCTCCACAACCATATCTATTTTCTCAAGCTGTTCATCTATCATTCTTATCCCTCCTTTCTTCTTCTAATTCGAGCGCGAACCCCCTAGATTTAAATTCTACTCCTATGTGGAACTTCACATACTCTGATATTATTCTATCCATATCTATTTTAATAATCCTTGGAATAAAAATATTCTCAAGCCTTTCGTACTTTGATCTAAGAAGATAAGTCATAAGCTTTAAAACTCTGTCTTCAATCGAAACTGCATCCCCACAACTACTTCTACAAGTTTTACACACAGCTCCACCACAAGAAGGAGAAAAATACTGCAAATTGCTTTTTGAACCGCATAAGGCACAATTGTCCAGTACAGGCATGTAACCTAAAAGAGAAACCAATTTCAAAGTGTAAGCAAAAAGGAAAACGGAAGGCTTTATATTTAACTGATTTATCGCTCTTAGAGAATGCTTTAGGAAAAAATACAGTGTTTCGCTTTTCTGTTTATCTTCTGTTACTTTCATAATAGTTTCAGTTACATAAGAAGCAATAGCAAACCTGTCAAGGTCTCTTTCTATGTTTTCAAAATTCTCTACAAGTTCCCATTGGTCAATGTAATAATAATTTTGCCCTTCAAAAATCACATAGTTGGCTACAATAAAAGGTCTTACAGCATTTACAAAACGACTTTTCGAACGCCGAGCTCCTTTAGCAACCGCCTGCAGTTTCCCGTAATCTTTGGTAAAAAGGGTGGCAATTTTATCTTTTTCACTTATAAGATTGCTCTTTAAAACTACCGCCTCTGTCTTTAAAAAGCGCATTTTTATCAACCTAAACCTTGTTTTTTCCACTCCTCTACTATTTTAACACCTGCACTGGCTCCAATCCTATTAGCTCCTGCTTCTATCATGGCTTTTGCATCTTCATAGCTTTTTATCCCGCCGGAAGCCTTTACTCCAAAATTTTCACCCACGGTCTTTCTCATAAGCCTTACATCTTCTACCGTAGCGCCTCCTGTACCAAAGCCTGTGGAAGTCTTCACAAAATCAGCTCCTGCCTCTTTTGCAAACTCACAAGCCTTTATTTTTTCTTCATCAGTCAGATAACAGGTTTCCAGTATTACTTTTACCGCTATATCTTTATCATAAGACTTGGCGGCTTTTACCACTTCTTCTATTTCTTTTTTTACATATTCATACTTTCCGCTTTTCAGCATGCTTATGTTAAGCACCATATCTATCTCTTTAGCACCTTTCTTAACTGCCTCTATTGCTTCATACACCTTTGTCTCAACTGTATTTGCTCCCAAAGGAAAGCCTATGACCGTACACACTTTTACGTCTGTATCCTTCAACATCTTATAGGCTAAATCTACAAAACAAGGGTTTATGCACACAGAAGCAAATCCATATTCTTTGGCTTCCTCACATACTTTTTTTATCTCTTCTTCTGTGGCATTCGGCTTTAAAAGTGTGTGATCTATCATTTTTGCTATATTCATAAAACTTCCTCCTTCCAACATCCTTCTCCTATACTTTACTACTTAAAAAGATTACTTGTCAATTACATATCCCAACTTCCTTAAAAGTTTTTCATTGTCTCTCCATCCTTTTCTAACCTTAACCCACAATTGTAAAAACACCTTTTTCCCATAAAATTCTTCCAGATCCTGCCTTGCAGCTTGTCCTATTTTTTTTAACATCTGTCCATTTTTACCTATGATTATACCTTTATGGGATTCTTTTTCACAGTAAATATAAGCCTCAATGTCTACTATTTCCTTATCCTCTCTTTCTCTTATTGACTCCACTTCCACATACACGCCGTGAGGAACCTCTTCTTCGAGAAAATAAAGCATTTTTTCTCGTATTATTTCTGCTACCATGATTTTTTCTGGTTGATCTGTTATATAGTCTTCAAGATAGTAGCGAGGACCCTCTGGCAAAAAAGAAAGTATCTTTTCTTTTAAAATTTCCAAGTTTGTTCCTAAAGAAGCAGAAATAGTTACCACATCTTTAAAATCGTACTCGCTTTTAAATAGCTTTATGGTTTCTTCTACCCTCTCTGCAGACACTAAATCAATCTTATTCACTACTAAGATAACCGGAGTACTGACTTCTTTCAAGTTATCTAAAATATACCTATCCCCTGGACCAATGGACGTATCTGGTTCTACCATGTATAAAATTAAATCGACATCTTTTAGGGTTCTATTAGCCGTTTCAATCATAAATTCACTTAACTTTGACTTCGGCTTGTGTATCCCTGGTGTATCAACAAAAATCATCTGATAGTCCTCCGTAGTCAATATTCCTCGTATCGTGTTTCGAGTGGTCTGAGGTTTTGGGGAAGTAATAGCAACTTTTTCTTTTAAAAGCGCGTTCAAGAGTGTAGACTTTCCAACGTTTGTTCTTCCGATTAAAGCTATAAAACCAGACCTATATCCCATTTTTTCACCTTCCCTTTATCTTATGATTTGAAAAACAAGCACCGTCAATAAAATTCCCAAAAGTGCCCCTACAAATACTTGCCAAAAAGTATGAATTTTACCCTCAATCCTGCTCTCTGCCACCATAAGAGCAAGTAAAAAACTGAGAGTAGCCACAAAAGCATTAGCCGTCATAAAAGTTATGGCAGTGGCCACCGAAAAAGCGATTGCGCTGTGAGCGCTTGGCATACCTCCTCTCATGGGAGTCCCCTTTTTAAAATACACCTTCATCATCAATGTCAGAAAAATTACGATCAAAATACTTATTACCGTGCTATGAATAGGAGATTCTCTGATTTTCGTCAGTACTATCTTGGTCCAAGGATTTACTCTATCAAAAAATACAAGGTACGCCACTAATATGGCATTTACAGAAGCTATTAAAACGCCTCCAGCTGCTACATCTTTTGCAATCTTTGCCATAGGATTGTAGTTTTTTAGAAATATATCTATGGTAGTTTCAATAGCAGTATTTATCATTTCTGTAATTAAGACTAAAGAAATTGCAAAAAGTATTGCTACAAACTCCAGTCTGGTAAGGTCCATGAATAGCGAAAAAAACAACACAGCTATCGCTATCCCAAAATGTATCTTCATATTGCGCTGAGTCTTAAAAGCGTGTAGAATTCCCTCTATGGCATAATTAAAACTATCAATCAGATTTCTTGACCTCACGAAATCACCGCCTAAGGCCTAACTTTTCCATTATTCTTTCCTCTTTTTCTCTCATCACCTTTTTCTCTTCTTCTTTTTCGTGGTCATAGCCCAAAAGGTGCAACATGCTATGGACAGTCAAATAAGCTACTTCTCTCTCAAAGGAGTGCCCATATTCCTCTGCCTGCTCCTTGGCTTTCTCCAAGGAAATGACTATGTCACCTATAGGGTACGCTCCTTTCCACTCCTCTTCACTTTCCTCCCCGTTTTCCTCTTCAACCTCTTCAAATTCCATTAAAGGAAAGGATAGAACATCTGTAGGGCTATCAATGCCCCTGTAGTATTTATTAAGCTTTTTAATTTCTTCATTATCTACAAAAGAGACACTGACTTCTACTTCATCAATGACTTCTTCTTCCTCTAAAGTAACCTTTATTGCCTTCTCAACTACCGGTAAAAGCCCTGTAATATCCACTTTCGTTTGCCTGTTGTCAATCAGTATGTTCATTCTAACACCTCTTTACTTTGATTAGTCTCTATTTCAGGATACTCAATTCTTTTGTGAAACATACCTGCAAGCGAATTTAAAAAGGAAATCTTAATTGTCTCTATATCTTTTAAGGTGAGGTCACTATCTGAAAGTTGCCCATCATTTAATCTGTCTGCTACAATCTTTTCTATCATGTTTCTCACATTTTCCTCTGTCGGCTCAGATAAAGACCTTACAGCAGCCTCAACAGAATCAGCTAGCATTAAAATAGCTGACTCTTTGGTGGAAGGCTTTGGCCCTGGATACCGAAAGGACTCCTCTTCACAGACTCCCTCTTCTTTTTGGAGGGCCTTGTTGTAGAAAAACTTTACAAGAGTAGTACCGTGATGTTCCTTTATCATATCTATTATTTGCTGTGGAAGCTTGTACTTTTTGGCAAGTTCCACTCCATCCTTGACATGAGAAATTATGACAAGTGTGCTTAAATCAGGCGAAATTTTGTCATGAAGGTTTTCCTCTGACAGCTGATTCTCTTTGAAAAAGTAAGGCCTCTTTATCTTCCCTATATCGTGATAGTAAGCTCCCACTCTTACAAGAAGGCTGTTTGCCCCAATAGCATCAGAAGCTGCCTCTGCTAGATTTGCTACTATCATACTGTGATGGTAAGTGCCGGGAGCGTCCATCATCAACTTTTTAAGAAGCGGATTGTTAGGATTTGAAAGTTCCAAAAGTTTTAAAGGAGTCAGAATGTCAAAAGCCGCTTCCCAAAATGGCAAAGTTCCAATCACCAATATTATGCTAAATACTCCATTCACTATACCCCATAAACCGCTTTTTAAAACAGATACTATGTCATTAACATTCAAAAGACCTATCCCAACTATGCTGACCAGATTAACTGCGCTGACATAAAGCCCCGCCTTTACAAAATCCATTCTCTGTTTAGCAGTCGCAAGTTTAATAGCTCCAATCAACCCTCCTAATAAAGCCATGAAAATAAAGGCTTGATTAAAACTCACCATCAAACCAACTAAAAGAGAGTATATTATACCTACCATTATAGCAATGTAAGGATCTATTAGTATAGAAACAAGCATCGGAGGCATGGAGGCAGGTATTAAAAGAGGCTCTATCCCTTTGAAGGCAACAGCCAATACAAGGTATAAAATACCAATAAGACACAAAAGTTCAATGTACATTTTCTTTGTAGTTATTTTTTTGTCAAGCCTCACTATATAGTACACCGAAATAAATAATGAGAGGGAAAGAATCAAAAAAAGCCCTACTATAAGCCCATAATCCACCCTGTCGCTTCCTTTTAAAAGCCCCAAAGACCTTAAAACTTCTATTTGTTCTGGAGTAACTATTTCCCCACTCACCACTATATTTTGCCCTTTTTTGTACATCACTGGCTGGACTTTTTCTTCTGCCTCTTTCTTAGCAAGTTCTGTCTCATAAGCATTATAAATCATGTTAGGAACTATGACAGAAGAAAGAATTTCGATTGCCACAGGTTTCGCATCAGCTGGAATCTCAGAACTTTCTACAACGCTTTTCGCATCATTTAATGCACTTTGCAAGGCATCTTCTGTAATCTGCCTCGCCATGATCGCCTTTTCTGCAGAAAGTATAACAGTTTCCATCTTGACAAGGGTACTGTCATCTACTTTTAACAAAAAGGCTACGTCTTTGTCCTCTAATGTTATAGGACTTATATTCTTAAAATCCTTAAGCTTTTGTTCTTCATTTTCTGTAGATTTTCTCACTTCTCGCAGTTTGTTAAAAAAATCTACCAGTTTCAAGTAGGATTCTTTGGCTATATTTTCATTGTAATCGTATTTTGGATTAACAGCATTTACAGCTTCTCTAATCTTCTTTTGCGTTGCAATAGTATCTATGACATCTTTAGGAGCTTTTATATCTTGCTGCGCCACATCTCCTGCTTTTAAATCAAACTTCGGTGGAGTGACGCTGGCATATATTAGCATGTAGCTTGAAATAAAATAAAAAATGACAAAAAAAATGATTATGAGCGGGTCTTTATTCAAAAAACTTCTCAGTTTGTCCCATTTATCCATAAAATTATTCCCCTCGCTCTTTTTCTAGATCGCTCTCTTCTCTCCTTTTTTCATACTCCTCATAGGCTTTTATTATCTTTGCAACGAGTGGATGCCTTATAACATCTTGTTCTGAAAGCATCACGAATTCTATTCCCTCGATTCCCTTTAATATCTCCATAACTTCCTTAAGGCCAGACTTTTTACCCTTAGGAAGGTCAATCTGGGTAACATCTCCTGTTATAACTGCTTTAGACCCAAATCCAATCCTGGTTAAAAACATCTTCATCTGCTCAGGAGTGGTATTCTGAGCCTCATCAAGTATTATAAAAGAATCGTCCAGCGTTCTCCCTCTCATGTAAGCTAAAGGAGCAACTTCAATCAAGCCCTTCTCCATATATTTTTGGAATACATCTGCTCCTAATATATCATAAAGAGCATCATACAAAGGTCTCAAATAAGGGTCAACCTTTTCTTGCAGGTCTCCCGGCAAAAATCCCAGCTTTTCTCCTGCTTCTACTGCGGGTCTCGTAAGAATTATACGGCCTACTTCTTTGTTTTTAAGAGCCGTGATTGCCATAGCCATCGCCAGATAAGTTTTCCCTGTCCCTGCAGGACCTATCCCAAAAACTATCTGATTATTCCTAATTGCTTCAACATATTTCAATTGTCCGTAAGTTTTACACCTTATCTGCTTTCCTCTTGCAGTTATACATACTATATCCGACATTATTTCTTTTAATTTTTCTTCTTCACCTTCATCTATCAAACTAAGAGTGTAAAGTACATTTTGAGTCGTAATAACGTCCCCCCTCCTTACCATGTCCATGAGCTTTGCAAAGAGTTTATTTGCTGAATCCACGTTCTTCTCTTCTCCTGTTATCCTTATTGTACCGCCTCTCACTACTATTTTAACATCCAACCCTTTTTCTATAAGCTTTATATTCTCATCAAAACTCCCAAATAAATTAACTATATCTTCCATATTGTCAATGTTAATAGCAAGTTCTTTAATCAACCTTCTTTCATTCCCCTCCTGTATGAGAAATTTTTTCTTTCAAACCTATATTCTCTAAAACCTCTGCTATTACGGTCACTTTAATTATCCTATTGCCGATGGTTTCATAGTGTTCCTTTTCGGATACGATTTTGCCATTTTCACCTATCACCTTTTTAATCTCTTCTATCGCTTTTTTCTTGGCATTCTCTTTTGCCACTTCCAACGGCACATCCTTCACTTCCGGTTTTACCTCATAGTAAACTTCCCTCAATACCTTAAAAGGAAATCCAGAAGGAATTAATTCCTTTTCTTCTTTTTCAAAATTTTCAAAGTCTATTTTCCTCGGAGTAAAGGTTATTGTATTCATCCCTATAAAAATCTTAGTAGTTGCTACTTTGCGACCTGTCTTCATCAACTCAGTTTTTTTTAATTCTTCTTCAACAGAAACCTCATACCATGTCCTTGCCAGCACTTCTCCTTCTGCGTGTACAAACATAGTCTCAAGACCAGGTTTTTCGATTATACCACTTACTAATATCTCCCCCATTTTTACTGTATCCCCTGGTTTTTTTACGGCTTCGCCCTCTAAAACCGTCATTTTATAAATTATACCATCCCTTTTAGCTATTATATTGCAGGGTTCTTCTTTTGACAATACTTTTTGAGGTTTTGTCTTACCTACTACTTTTACATATGCTCTCGTTCCATTTATATTTATACCTATCCAAGAAACCTCTTCATTATTCAGCAAAAACTCCTTTTCCAGTTTATTTATATCTATCTTAAACTTTGAAACTCCAGGCTTCAAACCCAGTTCTGACAACTTCTTAGCAACTTCTTCTTCTCTGAGTCCATTTACTGTTTTTATATCAACTTCCCATATAAAAGTAGAAAAAATGTATATGATTAAAAAAGAGAAAACAAAACCTATGATAATACCCTTTCTCCTCTTTAACCTAAAAGCCAAAAACGGAAGTCCATTCTTTGAAACTATCGATACACGACACCCTGTCTTTTTAGCGTATTTGATGACTTCTTTAAATGCTCTCCTGCTCACTTTCGCTGTAAGAGTAGCATAACCTACTCTTTCAATATCCCATATATAAACTTCATTCACCATCACAAGGTTTAGAAATTTTTCAATTGCCAGTCCTTCAACTTTTATAATAACATATCCTCTTAAAAAATTCCATAATTTTATTGAAAACAAGCCTATCCCCCTCAAACTACTATTTCGACGCTTTTTATCTCACCTGTTATTGTTATGACCTCCGTCATTATAGAATTTATAACCATATTTTCTCCAACTATCCTTATAATTCCTACTGTAGAGTTGATTCTAACTCTCTCAGGGAGGTATTCCACGATTCCCCTGTGATTTTCGACAGTTAAATGGGACTTACCAATTATAGTAATTTTAGGAAAATTTAATAGAGCATCTTTTGGAAAGTCTATCGCTTCTATAATATTTTCTTTTAAGCTTCGTTTCATGGGAGTCCCCCCTTGTTTTAAATTTTATGTATAAGAAAAAGAAAAAATTCTCTCGCTTTTTAATACACCCAAATCCTATTTGTGTAAAATCAAAAAATATACTATAATGAATGTAGAAAAAAACTGGGGGGAATGAGCATTGGGTAAAATAGCGGTTATCTTCACTGGCGGCACTATAGCCATGAAGGAGGACCCTAAACTAAAAGGTGCTATCCCACATCTTAAAGGAAAAGACCTGCTTGAAAATCTTCCTCTTAAAGAAAACGTTTTAGAAATTGAAACTATAGAATTTGGAAACTATCCTAGTCCTCACCTTACAGTAAAACATTTAGAAGACCTCAGAGAAATTGTAGAAAAAAATCTTGAAAGAAGTGAAATTGAGGGAGTAGTAATTACTCACGGTACTGATACATTAGAAGAAACAGCTTATTTTTTAGAACTCACTACTAATTCCGAAAAGCCTGTTGTCATAACTGGCGCTATGAAAAACTCTTCTGAAACAGGGTATGACGGACCCGCAAATTTGATTGATGCTTTAACCACTGCTTCATCAAAAAAGTCTCAAAAAAGAGGAGTATTAGTAGTATTAAATGGCGAAATTCACTCTGCAAGAGATGTGACCAAAACCCACACTTCCAGCTTAGATACCTTCAAAAGTCCTGAAACAGGACCATTAGGCTATGTAGATAGTGGCAATGTATATTTTTATAGAAATATAGAGAAAAGGCAATACATACCATCAAAAAAGTTAGAACCCCGAGTTAGCCTTTTAAAAGTAGTATTCGGAATGGACGATAAATTAATAAAATTTCTAGCTGAAAATGGAGAAAAGGGAATCGTTATAGAAGGAACAGGTCGAGGAAACGTCCCTCCAAAAGTAGCTAAAGGAATAGAATATGCTATATCAAAAGGCATAGCAGTGGTTTTGGTCTCAAGATGTCCAATGGGAAGGGTGTATCCCTCCTATGCATATGAAGGAGGCGGTGCCCATCTCAAATCTTTAGGCGTAATCTTCGGCGGAAACTTATCCGGGCAAAAAGCCAGAGTAAAACTTATGGTGGCTTTGGCTTATACTTCTGACCTTTCGAAAATCAAAGACTTTTTTGAAGAAGATTAAAACAAAAAAGGAGAGGGTACCTCTCCTTTTTAGCCTTCTAGATGCTTTGTCACTATTTCCCTCACTAAATTTCCATCCGCTCTTCCTTTTACCAATGGCATTACCTTCCCCATCACTTTGCCAAAGTCGCTTTTCCCTTTTGCCCCAACCTCTTCAATTACTTTCTTTACGATTTCTTCAATTTCTTCTTTGGAAAGCTGCTCTGGCAAATAAGACTCCATGATTTCTATTTCTTTCTTTACCTTGTCCACTAAGTCTTGCCTTCCACTTCTCTCGTATTCCGGCAAAACTTCTTTTCTTTGTTTTATCTCTCTTGAAATTACACTAATGACCCCTTCATCATCCAACTCTTTTTGCGTATCCTTCTCCACTTGAAGTATGGAAGCTCTAACCATGCTGAGGATGTTCTTCTTAAAAGCATCCCTGCTCTTCATAGCTTCTATCATATCTTTGTATATGCGATCTTTAAGGGTCATTACATCACATCCTTATCTTCCCTTATATTTTCTTTTTTTAGCTGCTTCGGCTTTTTTCTTGCGTTTAACGCTGGGGCTCTCGTAGTGTTCTCTTTTGCGAAGCTCTGAAAGGACTCCAGACCTTGAAATTTGACGTCTGAACCTTTTTAAAGCACTGTCTAATGATTCATTTTCGCCGACTCTTACTTCAGCCACTACTCTCCCTCCCTCCAACTAAACTGCCTGAGGTATGCTGCAAATAGTGCTGTATCCAGGGTAGTAAAATTCTCACTTTATTATACTCCTAAATCCACAAAGTGTCAATAATCACCCTGGAGGCCAAGTCATAAACCTTCCACCTAGGAGGTGAAAGTGTAGATGATATACTGTTTGTCCCCCATCCCTGCCACAGTTTGTCACAATCCTATATCCCTTTTCAGCAATTCCTTCATTTTCAGCTATCTTTTTCGCTACCATATAAGCATGAGATATAATATGCTTTCTATCATCATCAATGTCTAAAAGAGTTGGTATGTGTTCTTTTGGCACAATCAAGATATGAACAGGAGCTTGAGGGTTTATATCTCGAAAAGCCACCACCAGATCGTCTTCATACACTATATTAGAAGGTATTTCTTTATTCACTATCTTGCAAAAAATGCACTCTGTCACCTTTTTCACCTCCTCTTTTTATATTCGACACGTCTTAATAAATTCCTTCAATTTCACCTATCAATAAATTATTTTTTATTTCTTTTATTTTAACAGGGAAAATATGGTTTCTTAAAATCTCTAATCTCCCTTTTACTGCCACAGGAAGATAATTGTCAGTGAGTCCTTCTACATATTCTTCCATTCCTTTTACCTTTTGTTCAAACAATACTTCCACCGTTTTATTTAAAAATCTTTCCATAAATTTCCTTTCGCAAATTTCAGAAAGCTGCAAAAATTTCTTGCTCCTTTCTTCTTTGACCTTATTGGGTACCTGATTGGGAAAATTATACGCTCTTGTACCTTTCCTTCGAGAATATTTAAACACATGCATTTTAGCAAAGCACATCTCTTCGGCAAACTTATAACTCTTTTCAAACTCTTCATCTGTTTCTCCAGGGAACCCTACCATTATATCTGTAGTTATCGCAACATCAGGAATGTACTTCCTCAACCTCTCTACTACTTCCCTATAATCAGAAGTAGTATATTTCCTGCCCATTCTCTTTAAAGTCTCGTCACATCCGCTCTGAAGAGACACGTGATAATGCCGGCACATTTTAGGGAGACTAGCTAATTCCCTCACTACATCCTCTGTCAAGAAAGTGGGCTCGATGGAGCTTATTCTAATTCTTTCTATACCCTCAACCTGATGCACCATTTTTATCAAATCCAAAAGCCCCATGTTTCCCAGATCCTTTCCATAAGAAGCAATATGTATACCCGTAAGAACTATTTCTTTATATCCATGGTCTGCGTACTTTTTTACCTCTTTCATCACGTCTTCTGGCTTCCTACTTCTAACCGGTCCCCTAGCATACGGAATGATACAATAGGTACAGTATTGATTGCAACCATCCTCCACCTTTATGTAAGCCCTTGTCCTTTCTGTATATCCAGTAATCCCAAACTCCTCGTAAACCCTCTGTTTCATTATATTTCCTACTAGCTTAATTTTTTTTCGCTCTCTTTCAAATTCCTCCACCAAATCAACTATCTTATCTTTATCCTTTGTACCTACTACTATATCTACTTCAGGCATTGAAAAAACTTCATCAGGGCTTACCTGGACATAGCATCCCACTGCCACTATCGTAGCCTTCGGATTTTTATTTTTAGCTTTTCTTATCACCTGCCGTGACTTCATATCGCTTCTCGAGGTAACAGTGCAAGTATTTATCACATATACATCCGCCACTTCATCAAAATCCACAACTTCATATCCAGCTTTCTTGAAAAGCTCTGCCATAACCTCCGTCTCATATTGATTCACTTTACATCCAAGGGTATAAAATGCAACCTTTGCCACTTTCCAATACTCCTCCTTATAAAGCCTTTTTATATTATACCACACATTAATAAATCTATTGTTGATAAAATTAACAATAGAGCAGACTGTTGACAAAGTTTAAAAAGTGGCATTTTGTGTGTAAATGCGACTTGTTGCCAAAGCGATAACTAAACTTGGCGAGCTTGAGAAGCGAAGGCGTGGCGAGCGAAGCGAGCGGATTCTTAGCCCGAAGGGCGAATTGGCCGGTACCCCGCCTAAGCTCGAAAAGTGAGCCTTAGTTTAGTCGCTTTGCAACTTACAAGCATTAACACAAAAT
>NZ_JBNATX010000026.1:0-30642 GCF_049701115.1 Caldanaerobacter sp.
ACACGTTCAAATTCCCATAAAAAGCGGATGAAAATTTTGTCTCTAGTAATGACTTTGTCAAGTATCTTGCCTTTATTATATCACATTATTCGATAAAATCAATTACCTTGATGAAAACAAAAAATAAAAATGTCGTCGATCTCCAGTGATTTTTGCATTATTAGGGATCGACGACAAAATGAAGTTCCTAAAGTTTTTGTAAAAACAACTCCAAGAGAAAATCAAAAAATTCGAAATTGGCCACCAGTTTCAAAATTCTTTATAATTTATCGAAATAGATCTTGGAGTATTTAATATATCCATTCCTCTCCTCCCTTTTTTATCCCTAAAAGTTCTCTTTTAGTATATTTAGTATTGCCTAAAATATAAAATAAAACAGAATCTTCTTCAGGATCAATAATACGAGTAAGGTCATTTCTTAAAGCTCGATAGGTAGCTTCTGTGAGCTCTCCTTCCAATACAGAATTCTGCACCCAGGTAAGATAACGCCGAGCGGTTTTTAGAACTTTATTTACTCTATTTACATTTACATCATATACCAAAATCACATACATAACTTCTCCACTCCTGCAGAAAAATAGTTTAATCTCACCATCTACTTACAAAAGGTTCATATAGTTCTTCTCCAATAAGATGTTTTTCTATCTTATATAGTTCTAAACGCATTAAAGTTTGGTAGCTAACATTACGCTTGAGACGGCGATGATAGAATGTAGTTTGAAGTTTTCCCTCAAATTCTTGCACATAAAGGCGCCTGCCTCTTTCTTTTAGTAAAAACACTTCTCCCTGGTTTTCAAAATCATCTTCTTTTATAACGTTCTTATTTAAAAGTGTAAAAATCACTCTATCAGCATAAATAGGTTTAAAAATTTCTGCTACATCTAAATTCAGTGTAAAACGCCTGAAATTAGTGGTGTGGAGATAACCAATCCTTGGATCTAAATGTGTCTTATAAATTTCTGTCAAAATTTTAGTATAAACCAATGAATTGCCAAAACTAATAAGGGCATTCAGAGGATCAGCAGGTGGACGCTTATTCCTGTTTTTCAAAATAAAAGGGGTATCATCAAGTATTGTGTTAAAACTTTCATAGTAATAACGCCAAATATTTCCTTCTAAAGCCATTAGTTCTTCCACTGAAGAAACCGAAGATAAACTCTCTTCTAATGCGGAAATGGCATACAAATAGCTTTCTAAATCTTTACCACGATTCTGATAATACTTTAATACCTGTACAATATTGGCTACTGCACCTTGAACAAATCTTTTTGCTAAGTCTAAACGTTTGGCAGAATCTAAGTAATGTTCTGCTTGTCTTAAAATTATATAGCCTGAATTATAATGTTCCCTAGGATAAAAAGTTCCTACATAGTTACCGTAGTAACCAAAAAAATGCAAAATTATTTCTTTATCTTCGGCAAATTCTATAAACTTTTTGTTCAAATCAACTTCTCCAAAAACATATATATCCCTTACACTTTCTACGGGAAAATATTTTTTCTCCTTTTCTCCTTCTACACAAATGGTATTATCTTTTCTATACAATCTGCCATTGGCAAAAAGGTAAAGTGTTTTCTGCAAATACTTTTCACCTCACTTTTATTATTATTTCATTAGTCATACCTATGCCCAGCAAAATTCGGCGTAGGCACATTTGGAACAATAACGTCCTCTGTGAGGAGATGGAGGAAGCGGTTGGTTTATCAATTCTAAAATTTCCTGTTTTACCTTTTCTACTTTTCCTTCCCATTCTGGGGTTAAAATCAAAATCTCTTTTTTCCTCTCCTCTGGAAATAAAAGTTCTCCTTCAGCCTCTATCCCCATATTTTTTAATTCATAAAGATAAAAAGCTAACTGCATTCGTGCAGCCTCTATAGCTTTAGAAGTTTTCTTAACTTCAGCTATCACTAAAGTTTTTTCGCCCCTTTTAATCATGTCTAAAGCCAAATGTTCTATGTGCACTTCTTTTCTTTCTCTACTATAGGCTTGTTTTTGAATTAATCTACCTATCTGTAAAAATATATTATCTTCGTCTGGACATACCTGTCGAGACATAAGCCATACCTGACGTGGACATATAAAAAAGGCCTGTACATAACTGCCTATAACCTTAGATAGTTCTTCTTCCAAAGAAAATAAAGTACTCAATAGATCCACGTCCCTTCTTCCTTAAGTTTAAATCCAGTATTTGGGTCATAAAACTCATCTACTAAATCTCTGGAAAGATAGGGTATGGTTTTGCTTATATCTATTTTGTTTATTAAGACTTTAGCTGGTACAGAAATAATATATCGCCCAAAATCCTTTTTTATTTTATAAAAGGCTTCCCAGCGCGCTTTTCGATTAGCGGCTCTAACCACTTCTTTTTGATAAAAATTCCAAACTTCTTCTGCCTTATCATCTAACGCAACATATACACTTACAAGGTCCCATCGATTTTTAATCAATTGAAAATCGCTAACACCATAAGTATCATCCTGTACTTTAGCAAACCGGCAGTAAGACATGGCCTCCAATAGCCCCATACTTTTACTTTGGTCTTTTTTCTCCCTGACCATTTCAAAAAATTGTTCCACTAAAACAGGAAATTCTTTTTCATCAAATTCTCGCCTTTCTGAAAAAACTTGCTTGGCGCAATGAATATGAACTCCTCCATAAACCGATGGAGCCATAATTTCGCCTTTTTCACTTACCAATTCAAAAAGCCTTACTGTACCCTTCTCATGTTTAAAATTACGATTACATCTCCCCGCTGCCTGTATTACCGAATCGATAGGTCCAATATCTCTCCAAACCTCATCAAAATCCAAATCCACACCAGCTTCCACTACTTGGGTAGATATTACAATGGGTTTCTCTCCTTTCCTCAGTATCTCCTTGATTTTCTTTATCCTCTCCTCTCTTTGCAAAGGTATTATATTAGTGGATAAATAATAAACATCAGCTTCAGGCATAAGCTTAGTTAGTTTTTCATAAAATTCTATTGAACTTCTGATAGTATTAGATATCACGAGATAAGACTTGTCTTTCTGATAATTATTGACAAAAATTTTAACCGCATCTTCTATACTTTTTTCTCCACCTTCAATTTTTAAGCGAACTCGAGAAAGTTCATTAAAGTATCCAATAATATCTTGGGCTTCCCCTGCCAACTCTATAGCTTCTCCAGGACCAAACCACTCTGGTCTGGTAGCAGTCATGAGAATCAACCTTAAATCAAAATATTCTGCTGCTTCTTTCAATACTTTTACAACAAGAGGCCAATATTCTACCGGTATATTCTGTACCTCATCCATTATTAAAATAGAGTGATTAAGCTGGGAAAATTTTTTGAGCATTCTATTTTTATTCCCTATCAAAGTATGAAGTAACTGTACAAAAGTGGTAACTACCACTTCACTTTTCCAGCTTTCTATAAGGAGCATAGCTTCGTCAAAGGCTCGCATATCTTCGTCTTCTTTATCTTGATAAAAAATTTCACTCAAGTGATGGTGTTTGAGTAAATAAGGTGAAGGAGTGGAGGAAAACTGATCTACAGTTTTAGAAAAAATTTGATGCATTACTTCATAAGTTTGATCTATTACGCTTGTAAAAGGCAGTGCATATATAATTTTAGGTGCTGTGCCATAGATTTCTTTTAAGCGCTCTCTTAAAATGAATGCTGCATTTATAACAGCCAGAGTCTTGCCACTGCCAGTAGGAGCCGTAAGAGTAAAAAAGCGATGATCAAGAGGTGCGTTTCTTATTCGTTCAGCTGCTTGTTCAAAGACTTTTTCCCGTATGTTAACAATTTTGGGTTCTCCACTAGGAGTAAAATGTTTTTCTTTATATATGACTACCAAATTAGAAGGAAAATCTACTGGTTTAACTTCTCTGACCCGTCCGCTGTGAAGTTTATCATTATTTATTAGTACAGAAAAGAGAGAAACCATTTTGAAATATTCATTTAACTCCTGGTTTTTTGTGGTTTTTTCTCGATAAAATTTTCTCCATTTTTTGTAAAGAGAAATATAAACGTCTTCCCACTTATCAAAAAATTCTTTCAGTATTTCTTCCCAGTTTTGTTCTAAAATAGAGGGTACACCAATATCCCGTGCACTTAGCATTTTCGTGAGGCGTCGGGCAGCTTTATTTAAAGAAAATGAAATTGCCTTCATATTTTTATTTAAATTTTTTATTTGTTGTTCCACAATTTCTAACCGTCTGGCTTTATTGGGATCCAGGGCTTTTTCATAATAATCTTCCATCTCTACAGAAGATACAAGATATTCTTCTATATTTCCCAAATCTCTGTGATGCCAGAAAACAGCCATAAATACCATTAATTCATCCCAATCTTTTAGTCCTTCTTTACCTGTTAAAAATGCACTCCATATGGCTGAAATAAAAGCATGATCTTTATAGGGATTAGTTTGCTCTTTAAGTAAATAATCCTGAAAATAAGTAGTATATTTACCAAAATCGTGACCAAATCCAGCAATAATAGCAGGAAAAAGCAGGTCTTTCCCACTGGGTAGTTTGCTTATATCTTCTGCAGATTTTAGCGCAACAAAAACTAAATGTGGGCCTAAGCGATAACAGGCTACTCGCTCTCCGTAGACTTCTCTGTGGGCATAGTAGACCATAACTCTCCCTCCATAAAAGCCACATTTTCTTCTCCTGAAGGCAGAGAAAAACTATACGCATCAATTGAGAGTATAGCTTTCCAAGGTCGTCCGGAGGTCTCATAAATATAACTTTTAGGGGGTAAAAGATTTCTGCCTTCAGAAAAAGCTTCAGGAGCCTTTTCTCTGTTTAATGTAATCCCATTAGTTAAAAATGGCTTTTTCAGAAAATCAACCGTTAAAATAGAATGGAGCATGACCTCTTCCCCTGCAGAAATTATCTTCGAAGGTTTACCAAAATATACTAATTGAGCTTGAGCAATAAATTCCGTCAAACCCAGGTAAAGGGGAAAATACGGTTTATTCTGCTCCAGACTTTTGGCAACTTCCTCTGTTATTTTTTCTTCCCGATGTCCAAAATAAATGCGGTAATTCAGCATAGGAGCTCCTCCTCCGGGAAGGAGAAGCTCCAGAGGTACCTGGGTTCCTTTCATGAAACCCAATTTTTTCATCACATTTAAATCCTCTTCCTTAGTTCTAATATAATTTACTGTCTGAAAAAGACTCCGCACTGGAACTTTTATTACTACTCCAAATCTCGCGTTGTCGGGATTTAATTTTTCATAATAGCTATCCCTTTCCCACCCCAAAATAGCTGCTATTATCCCCATCAACACTGTTCTCGGAGGAAAAGGATAAGACAAAGAAGAAGTATTAGTATAATATTTGCGAAAATGGGCGAAAGGCCCCCGCAAATCAAATACAGCTATCTTCATGTCTTCTTCTCCCTTCTTAAACCAGAGATATTACTTTCGAAGATCCTAATATATTTTCCAACATCTCAGAAAAAGTTCGCTCTTCTCCATTTACAAGTGTCCTCAAATCTACATCTTGCCATACGAATACTCTGTTAATCTTTTCTTTTATACCTTCTAAATATCTTGTAATTCCTCCAATTTCTAATTTTACATCTTGAATAGAGCGCAATCCTTCCTCCTCAGAAAGTCGGAGATATTGTCTTAAATCTCCTATGAAGGTCTCATCATCCATATATTCAAATCGGACATAGAGTCGAGGATATTGCCCAATTTTGGAACGAGTAGCTAATAAAGGAATGGCTTTAAGCATAGCTTGATCTAGAAGTTCTAAATCCTCATAAGTAGTAGCCCCCAATGGATTTTCTCCTGCCTTTTTGTACATCTCCCTTACCCGGCGTGCACTGATAATCCCGTGGAAGGCAATCAAAGAATAATAAAGTCTATAATCTTTTCCAAAAGTACCCTGACCAGCCTGCTGCCTTGAAGAAAATTGGGAAGAAATAGTATTAGATTCTACTAATTGAACTCTATTGAGAGAATATCCCCAATTAAACTGTACTGGCCCAGTAAGAGTTATCCCTTCTCCTTCTCCTTTTTTCCCACCTTTTATAGGCATGGTAGCTCCGAAAAGGCGTACATCAATTAGTTTTGTAAGTAAAATCGGCAGATCAGCACTACTAACGCTATCTTCACTATCCCTACCCAGGACCTTTTTTATCCTATCCTCAGCTTGCACTACACCTTCAGCTTTAGTCACATAAATAGTCTGGTCCTCTCCCTTGACTTGGAAATAATCGTACAAATAGTCTCTTATGTAGCGTTTAAGCCTCACATCAGAAACTAAATTGCGCTCTTGCTCTAAATCCATTCTTGGTTTATTTTCATCATCGGGATCTCCGTTAGGATTGCACATCGTCGCATCGTAAATAAACAATATTTCACCATTTTTATCAACAAGAGTTCTCATAAAATCATTCCTCCTCTTCTTTTTCTTCTGAACTTTCTTTTTTACCTGATATTCTTGTACCAAAAGCATACCCTGACAGTATATAAAAGACGTTTTCTTCAAATGTTAAAGGCCAATCTTTTTCACCGCGGTATTTGTCTATGAGCTTTTTCATCTCACTGTAAACCTGCTCATTAAAGCGAAGTCTATCATACTGCCTTAGTTTTTCAAAAATTAAGTTGGACAATTGCTGAACTTTTTGCCAGCTCATGCCTTGACAGTTAATTTTATCTAAAATAGGTTTACTCTTATATCCTGAAGAGTATTGTCCCTTACCTACTTCGCTTATTAGATAGCCCATCAAAAAGAGAGCAGCTTGAGGCTCAGTATATTTCATCTCTAATAAATAGTCTTTTATCTCCGGCTTCACATCCAGCATTTCTGATATTTCCGGCAAATTTTTCACCCCTTTTAATAATTTTTCTTCCTGTAAAAGTTTTATTAAAAATCCAGCTCTTAAAATTTCCTGGCTTAAAATCCACTCCCTATTTTCTGAAGTAATTCTCCTCCTCTCCTGATTAGTACCAGCTAATGAATCTGTTAAATAGATACGTGCCAATGTTACAAATTGAGCTATAAGAAAATCATAATCTAAAGGATCTCTTTTAAGCAGTCCGTTATAAAGGTAAAGTAACTTCTTATGCTCTGTCTTATCACCCTCCTTCAAAGGTAATAGATAATAAAGCTTAGTAAGGTCAAGCCACCAATCTTTTGAATTCCCCCCCAATAATTTAGAAGCAATGTGAGAAACCTGGATACTTTTTTTAAAAATCTGGTATAATCTGCTCGGTGCCACATCTTCAATTAATCCCAATACCCTAAATTCACTTTGTGCTTTTTGATAGAAAAGGAAAGTTAACAAAGCCCTATCCTCTATCCCCCCTTCTTCCATTTCTTTAAGCATTTCTCTGAGTTCTTTTTCAAATTCTCTTTCATCCGTTATATTTCTCACCTGACCAGTAAAATCTACAACATTTTGTGTTTTCTTCTTTAGTTTTTCTACTAACTTAGAAAAATCTCCTTTCCATTCTTCTAAATCATGAGTTAAAAGAAAAGAAGGCAAAAGCAAGAAATTTATATTTCCTATTCTAAATCCCAAATTGCTGAGCATATATCTTTCAGCTACCAAAAGGGAATTAAAGCACTCTTCACAAATGAGAAAATTTCGAGAAAAGCCTTTCATATCTAATTCAGATGCAAAACCAATTTTATCAGTTATATAAGGCTTAAAAAATTGGAGTCGCTTAAAAGCAGTAGGACTGACTCTGTCTTTCTTTTCTCCGCAAATTGAACAATATCCTTCCATCACTTCCTTTTCAAATCCTTCTGTACGATATTCAATTATCACTTTGTCATAAGGTGGTAAATTTACTAATGGTTTATCATTTAAAACCACTGTCCACAGGGCTATTTGACCTTTTTTTATTCCAATTTTTTTAGAAATCCACTCTGATAAATCCTGAGCTACTAATTTGAAAAGTTCTCCTTTTTTAATCAAATCTTTGACCTTTTTTATGATTTCCTTAACCTCTTTTTGCACCTCTTTATCAGTTTGCCCTTTTTTCTGACACTGTTCTAACTGATATAAAAGTTTATCCAGTTCATTAAAATTTTCTTTCAGCTTCTCGTTTTTTAAAGGAAAACCAATTTTTCTAATATCAAATAATCTTTCACCATATGGTAGCACAATAAAATATTCTCTTAATAATTTGTCGATTGAAAAAGCTAATTCCGAATTTTGCCTGCCCCGGCGCAAAAGGGTCTGATAAAGATTAAAAAGCGTGGAACCCATAAGATAATTTAAATTGCTGACAGTAAGAAATATCTGAGGTATATTCCCTTTGGCATTGCCTACAAAGCGCCAGCGAAGCAAAAAATCTTTTCTAGATTTATCTTCCTCTGGAATCTCCTCAAAATCAAAATTAAATTCTAATTTTCCCCCTTTTTCAAAGAATTGAAGTTTGACTAAATATTGTTTTTCATCCTTCTTAGGCGAAGTCAAATCTTCTATGAGGTAGGAAAGCATTTCTTCATCAACGCCTAAGTTCTTGCCAATAAAAGTTACTGCCTCTAACATTTTTATCCCTCTCTCTTTAATGCTTGTATCAATTCTCTCTGAGCTCTTTCGTCTGGCTCAAATCGGCCATAACCTACAGCAGTTTTGGCTCCTGCTCCAGCCCAGTTAAGTGCTTCTTTTATCCATTCCTGCAATTTAACCATATCTTCTTCCCCTTCTTTAACACGAGGAGCTATGGCAAAGACAAAAGTTTGTTCAGGAGCTACTGCCAAAAAAGGGATGGGCACAGGATCATACCAATCTCCCGGCGTTTTTTCGATTTTACTTTTCTCTTGCAAATAATAGGGGCTGTAATGGGGTGTCATTACATCAGCTTCTAATTTAATAGCTTTTATTGGTAATACATCAAAGAAAATAACGTTACCAGCTTTATCGAATCTGCTCTTGCCTTTGGCCCCAAAGATTCTTTCTATTTCTTCTGGCTTTACTCCTCCCCATTCTTCTGCCCAGGAACGAATTAATCCCTTGAAAGAACTCCCCGGAAGATAAGGCACTCCCAATGTATGGTGCCACACAAATCCATTTTCTACAGGATGTTCTCTCCCTAAACCAGTAACAAACCTCCACTGAGTTTTATAACACATATAACTTCCACCCAAAGTTGTTACAAGAGATAAAAGGCGGGTAATAGCTTCTAGTATAAGTGATGGATCACCTATAACATCACTGGTTACTGATTGAATCCATTCTTTTTTCCCATCCTCCCCTCTCCTCCAATCTTTTTCCCATTTATGGAAAAATTTATCATACCAGAGGCCAGTGTTGAAATTTTTTTGATATTTCCCCCACAGCTTAATGTCGTGCACTTCTTGATAAAGAGGAATCATGATATTTCCTCCTTTTCAACAATAGTCTCTTTCTTAAAAAAAGCCACAGCAAATTTTTTAAGCCACTCCAGATAAGCTAAAACTTCCATCTGGGCTTGAATATATGTCTCCCTGTTACTGTTGACAATGGCCTCCATAAGGTCTTTTGCCTTGCGATAGGGAGCTTGGGGATGGTCTCTGCAAAGCCAGCTCTGTATGGAATTGTACAGGACATAGTGGAGGTCTTCCTTATCACCTTTTGCCTGGGCTAAAAGAGTAACCATGGCTTGTCCCAACCCATTTGCCAAAATCATCGCAGGCAAGCTTTCTACATATGAAGCGTATTTATTCTCATCTTCAGAGGAGTAACGGCTGTCCCTATCTATCTTCCTAATTTCATCCAGAGCATGCCTAGCTCTTTCTTGACCAATAGAGGGCCTCATCTGGATTCACCTCCAGAAAACCACTGTATCCTGCACCAACCCTGACCTATGGTTTCGTTTCCTCCTACTTGGAGATATGGACTATCTTTAAACAAAGACTCAACCTCATATAAATCATTTTGACCCTCTGTAAGTTTTCTTTCAAAAATAAGAGAATAGAATAATGTATCAGGGGGAATTACTTCTTCATACCATAGGTTGTCACTGGTCTTGTTTTTATTCAGTACATTCCGGGCATTAACAGGTAGTCCGTACTGAGCGAAATATTGAAATTCTTTATCATCGATGATCACTAACTGAGTTTCTAGACGCTTTTTTACTGAATCATGGGGAATGAACTCTTTTAAAGTTTCTACTATTTTATTGAGATCTTTACCTTTACTTGTAGGAAAAACTATTTCTTCCAGAAAGAGTTCTCCCATTTCTTCTTGAACTAAGGCTTTATCTCCCGGGTCAGGTATATCGAAATCCCAAGACAGCCCCATCAGCTCCCCATCTCTTTTTAGACGCTCTAAAATATAGGGGCAAGTAACCCACTTAAAGGGGCCTGGTAGAGACCTCACAGGTAGAAGAAGAAGACGAGCATCTGTTATAAGCAAAGATCCCGCTTGGTTTGATTCGCCAAAAATCCGCTTTAATTTTTCTTCTTTTTCTACCCATACCTGCTCTGCCTTATCTCTCAAAGCACCTTTTAAGCTAGAACCCACTATAACTGGGTAACCTATAGTTTTTTCTCGAGCTACAGGTAAATCCACTGCTCCCACTACTTGCCCTACTCCGGGATGCAAACTGGTCTCCGCAAAAAGAGATAAAATACCACCCTTCATCTTATCTCCTCCCATCTACCTATAATTATCTGGCTAAAGCCATAATTTCTTTTTTCTCCTAAGCATTGCCCATGAAGTTGTCTCAGTTTCTCTTTTATGCCCTCTCTATTTTCCACTTCATAAAACCATAGGCTACCAGGAGGAAGAACAGGTACTAAAGGCCTAGGTTCCTGCTCTTTTAAGTTCCATCCTCCAATGTACTGAGCCTTACCTATACAGGCTGATACTGCTTTGCTGTGAATTTCATCATTAATTTCTGGAGGACCTTGAAGTATAACTGTATCTAATTTTTCAAACCATCCAGGCGTAATAAGTAAAGCAAAAAAACGCAATTTGCCATCTTTATCAGGATAAATTTGTGGAAATGAAGGTAAAACTTTTTCAGGCAGTTCTTCGTTTATCTCAACCCTCGCCAGGCGTCCTTCTCCACCTAAAGATATTGCTTTGATGCCAGAAATGTCCCAATCATCAGGAATGCCTCCTACATATATGCCTAAAGATGTCTCTTTTTCAGGTCTTACATGAACTACATAGTAAAGATGGCCCTCCTTAGCCGTACGGGTTTCATCGGACCGCTCCAAACCTATACGGGGTTCATTGAAATATACCTTGTCCCTGGGCAATATATCTTCCTCATTGGGAAGGCCGCCTTGTATCACCTTCTGAATACCTTCTCGAGATATATACTCCCCTTCTATTACCTTATACCTTTCTCCACCTTCACCTGCTATAAAAGGAAGGCGAACTTCCCCTAAATCGCAACGAACCTTGGAACCAGGCACCAACCTTAAAAAATCCTTGTCTTTTTTTAGAAGTAAAAGAGGTGTAGAAAAGTAAGGCTTATTTTTGTAGAAAATATATGGTCCTCTAAATTGAATTTTACCCAAATCCTCCGAATCTCCCAGTTCTTCGGGCCATAGATCAGGTTTTTCAGGAGTCCATCCTTTCTTTATGGCTAAACTATATCTTATCGCCCCTTGTAGGGTGGTTATAAAAGGAGGGAAAAGGCTCTGTACGCTACTGTATCCTCCCTCGCCCGCATGAAATGAAACTCCGCCCCGGAAAAAGAAGGTGTCCAAAGCCTCAAAGGACCATCTACTCCAGTTCATATCCCCACCCCTTTCTGACTTAGAAATTTCACAAGCATAAGACCATCAGTCTGAAAACTGGTTTTATCTACATCCATCAAGTACCCTTTCCCATCTTCCTTTTCTTTTCTTTTAACCCTCTGGCAAAGCTTTAAAATATTTTTTGCTTTTTCTCTTGCTGTAGCCCAGTCCACTTGGCGCTCCCTATTTTTCCTATATTCTGCAGCCAAAAGGTCTATTAAATCCTCTTCAGACATCCATTCTTCTGATGACTTTCCTTCTTGAGAAAACAAAGGTTCTATTCTTTCTCTCAAATTGTAAAAGAAAGCAAAATTGTATTCTTTAGGCTTGTCTCCTTTAGATAAAGCATTTAAAAACTCATCAAAGATATTGCTGTCATGGATTTTGATAAACTTCCAAGGAGCAGACCAAGTTAAAACTCGCCCCGATCCTTTCCAAACAGTTACAGCTAAGCTATCTCTTCCAGTTTCATCTTTAGCTACTTTATCCAGTAGGTCATGAGCCTCCTTTATAACTCCTGTTAATGGAACATTGTAGTGGGCATATACTAAAGCTGCTGAAATAGTACCTTCACCATCTTTCTCTAAAACTTTGTAATCATCTCCAAAGGTTTCCCTAAAAGCATTGGCGTATGCTTCCCGCAACTTAAGAGCCAGAGATAGCGCTTTTTCCAGAGAAACCATCGCTAAGACGTCATCTCCTCCGGCATATACCAAAACTCCATTATGGAGTTGTACAATAACTTTTACGTTTTTAGAAAAACTATTCAAGGCAGAACTAATCTTTTTGGCATTGTACCTTCGCAAAAGAGCTCCCATTCTATCTCCATCCATCAAAAGAAGAGCATAGAAGGAAGAAGGCTTTTCTCCTACCTTGTCCATAAGCTCCTTTAAAGCTTTTTGACATTTTTCTCTCTCATCTTTGGGATCTTCTCCACCTTCTTGCCCCCAGAGATTGGGATTACTCAAAGCAGCTTGGTGAAAACAATTGCCATTCAAAGAGAGAAATTCTCTCGTCTGGGTATCGCGGTCTGCAATTTCTCTCAGCGAAGGGAAAAGCTCTAAATCTTCTTTATGTGTAGCTCCAGGAAGAGAAGAAGCACATTCTGCGTACTCATTTGCTATTTCCGGAAAATTCTTTGCTGTCTTTACTATCCACGGCAAAGCCGACAAATAAGGAGTAGAAGGATAATTTTTCTGCTCAGGGTCCCACCCTATAGCTTCACGTGCTACCAAAGGAAAAAGCCTTTTGATTAATCCTATAGCAGAAAGTCTCTCCCTTTCATCCAGCTCGTACCCGCCTACTTGTTTTCTTAAAGATCCCCAAAAAGCATCCTGTTTTTTTCTTTCTCTTATGCGCAAATACCCTGAAAGTTCCTGAAAATGTCCCATCAGGGTGCATTTATCACCAGGTTCAGGATCTAGTAAGCGATTTCGCCAATTTTTCCTACGCTCTAAAAGGTCTATATCTTTTTCATCTCCCAAAGCCCAACTTATTTCCCAAAAATTTTCGACCTGACGCCTCCATATGTTTTCCGTATCTTTCCCCTCATGAGCTATGGGTTTTACAAACCTCTCCCAAACAGCTTGAGCTATATTCTCCCATCCTCTCTTTACAGCCTCAACACATCTCTGGGGTTCAAAATCTTCTGGCACTATTGACATAAAGCGATTGGGCAGAGTAGCAATACTGGGTCCTTTTTGGATTTTTCCTCCTTTTTTTAGCGCCTCTATAGTTTTTAGTAGCGGATCAACTATTTTACCCTGGTCGGTTACTGCAGGAAATACAATTTCTCCATTGACCTCTAGAACTTCCATAATTGCAAGGCCTGAAAGATATGAAAGGAGAAAAGAGCCAACCCAAAAGTCCCTAGTCCTCCTGGCTTGCGCGACAAAATCTTGAACAGGACCTATGGAAAAATGTAAACTCATCTTACTCATCTGGCCACACCACCTCGGCTTTTAAAGTAGGACGCTCAAGGAAGTTAGAAATTACATTGTAGTCTATTTGAGGAGGTACGATCGTTGTTTGTCTTCCAGCTTTGATTTCCACATTTACATTCGGAGGTAAAAATTGAGATGGAATCAAACTGAGCACCGCTACATAACTACCATCAGCTAATTTATGAATATGAATAAACAAAGGGCTTGCTCTTCTCTTTTGTCCTTTTGAATGTGGTTCTATAGAAACTTTACCTTTGCCGCTAAAAAAGTAATTATGAGGCAAACCAAAAACTACTCGCTGTGGAATCCTGTTAATTCTCTTCCCATTCAAGAAATCAAGCATTAAGTCGTGGTCATCAGCGAAAATTCGCTCTGCCTTCTCCCCCCAAGGCAACACATGCTTATCTTTTGAAGCTCGTCCATAACTTCGATATTTCAACAATTCCATTCCAACCTCATTTAAGAGGGCAAGAGGATCTTTATCTCCTTTTTTTACAAATATTCGAGTTTTACTACTAAAAGCCGTGTAGGGAGGTAAGGTGTCGTCTCTACTTACTTCGTTTAGAAATCCTCTAAGGAGGTTTTTTAATTCTTTTACATTACGAGGCTCATTCCATTCTTCATTATTTTCTACTCGCAGAGAAACCAAAGAAAGAGAACCAAAGCCTCTCCTGGACCTAGCTCCTGCACCACCAAAAAGCCCCAGAGCCTGCAGAGATTGTTTTAAAAATCTTAATTCTTTTTCTGATAAAGAGTCTTTTAGGAGTAGAGAGATGGTAAAACTTTTACCCTTCTCAATATAAGACCTAATTAACTCCCCTCTTTCCGTCAAACCGTAACCTAAATAATTTAGTCCATAAGTATTTTTATTGAAAATTTCCTTCTTGCTGTGTATAAATATACTATCATCAATTTTCATAAAAAACTTAGCTTGTCCTTCAGTACTGCCAAAAATACTATTTTCCATTTCAAAAACTTCTTTCAGTAAGCCCATTTGAGGCCAAGCCACAGCCCGAAACCAAAAGCGCAAGAGTCCTTTCAAACTGGGAGTCCGCAATTCTAGCTCGCTTTTGTTATCGGCTCCACCCATAAACATGGGGGTGGTTATATAATATGTAGCCTCAATTCGCACTTTCTTCCCTCCTTTTTATCTGTCCTAAAAACAATTTTATACTTATTACTTCTTAATTACCCAGTTCTTCTTTGACAACTTCAGTAAGTTTTTTCCTGTCTTCAGGAGAAAGGGCGCCCTCTTGAACAGAAGGCAATTCTATAACCTTTACTCTGTGAGCTTCGGCCAATAGACGGTTATTTTCTCCATATTCTCTGTCAATAATTAAAAATTTACTGGTAAAAGTACCTAAGAAACGAGCTTCACCTGCAGTTATAAGCTGTTCTAAAGGCCTCTTTTTAGCAGCTTCTCCACCACTTTTTACCTCGGCAATACCTACATTATTACCAATACGCAATACTAAATCTATTTCTACAGAAGGATGAGCACTAAACCTTATACCTTTTTTAATTTCATCTACTTCTTTCTCCAAAACATTAAATACTATTTTTTCAAAATCATTCCTAAAACCCGATGCTTCTTCATAAGGTCCTTGATGGGCTTGAAGATAAAGATCTATATTCAACAGTTGCCCTATTTCTTTGGAACTAGATTTTAAGCTATTCTCTTCAAACCAGTACTCATACAATATGTTTTTTTTCCCTTCACTTTGAAGATAAAAGAAAGGCAATTTATATCGTTCTGCTATCCTAAACGCGGCTAAAGACATGGGTTTAGTGCCTCCTGTAATATTTAACGTTATCTTATACCCTAATTCCCCAAGTTTGTTAACTAATTCCTCTAAATCATTTTCAATGGCTACTAAATTATAAGGTTCCACTTTTCTTAACTCACCTTTAAATATTCCCTGCAAGCGTTTTCCGATATCTTCCGTGCGAGAAGTATGAACAAAAACAGGATAAATAGTGTAATTTAAAGAAAAATAACGTATAGGCAAAAGATTGGGTATGGGTTGTTCTCCAATGAGAGAAATTATAGCCTGCATATTCATTATTGGTTCGGAAAGCTACCTAAATAATTTCAGGTATCCGAACCAAAATACACCTCCTTTAGTATTTTTATTTTTTTATTTTTTAATAACTTAACACTAATATCTTTGAAAATTTTTTGTACTAAACTACAACCCTTATCCTCTTCTTTTCCTCGCCCCCTCCCTTACCTGGTGTAAATTAATAATCTCTGCTACTTCAAACTGGAGGGGAAGGCTTCCTTCTATTGGTCGAAGACGCAATACAGGAGGGAAATAGCCACATCTTCCATGTACTTCTGCTAAAAGAGTTACCGCGCTTATGCTGAGAGATGGTGGATTTAGTATAAAAGGCAATGTTTGCCAGTCGTGAGGGGTAAACCCTACTCTATCCACCAGTTCTACAATTTGAGGAACCAGAGGCCTCTTTTGGTCTATTTGAGCATCTATTTCTATAATCTTTTCTATTTTTTGTCCCAATTTTTCTTCCACTTTTTGGATTTGCTCTTGTGTTAAGGGATGTGCAAAATTTATTAAAAACATTTTAAAAAACCTCCAATATTTGGTTATTCTTCTAAATCTTTTAAGGCAAAATAGGGTGCAAATTCTGCAATGAGAAGATTGCGATCTACTTTCATAGAAGGATAATCCATCCACTCCTTTAATTTTTCATAAATACTTTGCAACTGGTTTGCTATTGTCTGCTCTTTTTTATGAAGAATTTGAGATATAGATGCATTGTCATAACCTTTACACACAAGCTCAACGACCTCTCTTTCTGCAGGGGTAAGCCAATGATCTAAAAACTCCTTCCTCCTCTTCATCTCCGCTTTTTTAGTCAATTTTTTATACCAAGCCTCAACTTCACTAGGGTCCCCTATCTCCGCTACTGTACGCATTAAAGTAGAAGCTTCTGACCAACGTATTACAGGTATTTGCACTAACCAGACTTTTTCCTCATTTGAAAGATGAAGTTTGCGTTCCTTCCCCGGTTCCCAACCTTCTGTAATAAGATACCATAAACGATCTTCATCCCCAAACAAAAGCTGAGCTACCAGCATCCCTATTGTGCCCATTATTTTTCGTCCGCCCGAAATAAGAAAATGGATTGTGAAGCCATTTTGTTTAAGTTCTCGAACCTCTTTATAAATAGTACTTAGCAAAGCTTTTATACTTTCTTCTGTGAGAAAATCCTCTATCACCTCATCACGGGAATAAAGTTTTACAGGTACTTTAGTAAATTCCATCTTATAGAATTCCTTTGAAAACTCATCATCTAAAATTCCCAGTGCATCAAGTACTTTAGGCCCCTTGGTATATATTACAATTACCTTGCTAAGTGAATACCCCTTTTTTAATAACTCATCTAAAGCAATAGTGACTACCTGTGGTTCACTTCCTAAAGTTGCTATTAAAACTTCTTTTTGTTTTTTTAGCCTTTCCCTTTTGTTTGAATTTCCCATATTAATTCCGCCCTTTTCCACCTTGTCATTATTCTATCCAAATTTCTCAAATATTTCTATGTAACGTATTACTATTTTAAATAGTAGTTTTCTCACCTTATTATCTCAAAACACCCGAACCCTTGAGAATTCTTGGCTCCTAAACCTGTGTAATAGGCAAGCTCCAAAAGTTCAGGTGTTGTTTCTACATCGTATATGCCCATCCATCCTTTTACATAGACATTTTTATATTTTACCATTTTTGAGTATCTTCTATCTTCTTTTTCTAAAAGAGGTATTAACTTAAAATAGGGATTTTGCGGCTTTATCTTATAAACCAATTCATACTTCTTTACAAGGTTATTTAAAAGGAGAGAAGAAAACTTTTCATCCCAGGGCGAATAATAATAAGTGTATTTCTTGTCTCCATCTCTCAAGGTAGTATACATCACGACCGGAGAAATAAACTTTATTCTCGCTTTTTCTTTAAAAATCGGAGGATTTTCTATATTTAAAGAATTTAATGTAAACTTTTGTCCATTAAAGTGACAATATTCTCGCTTTAAAACATTTTTAGAAATATCCACTATCACTTCTTCTAAAGGAGAAGCAACTGTAAACTTAAAAGGAGGTTTTATTATTATCTTCTTGTTTCCCTTCGGTTTTTCTAATATTTTGAATTCCCCTTCAATTCTTGAAAAAGTAAACAACTTAAACTTCCTTTTTTCATACTGAAAACCTACATCGTGGAGAAAAGCAGCAAAGTCTGTATCTCCCATTAGGTCATATAAAAGCCCTTGCACTATGTAGTTGTAATGAATAGGAAGTATCAAATCTTTTTCCCCAGTAAATTCCAATGTTATCCTCATCCTCAACACCTCGCAAAATTTCCAGTAAACTCATTACTGTATTGGTTTTACATGTATAATATTCTACATCAATTTCCATTTTTCCTCCTCAAATTTAAAATTTTTTTGTGTTCTCTGGTTATTTATTGTATAATTCGTCCCAAAAGAGGTAATATAATGGAAAGTGAGGCTTTTGGTTTTGACGTTAAGTGGGAACAGGAAACTTATATAGTAAAAATAAATTTTCCAGCTAGAGAAATGTCAGTAAAACCAGACAAAGGGGACGGCTCCTTTTGTCCGGATTTTCGGACAAAAGGAACCGTCCCCTTTGTCTGAATGTCTGAATGTTTATTTGAGTATATCTTGAAGAGTTTTCCATGCCAGCAAAGCACATTTTACACGGGCAGGAAAGTCTGAAACACCCTGCAGTACTTGAGCATCTCCTAATTCTTCTAAATCCACGTCTTTTTTGTGTATCATGTCTATAAATTTCTGTACAAGCCTCAAAGCCTCTTTTTTATCCTTTCCCTTTATGAGGTCAATCATCATGGAAGTAGAAGCCTGACTTATAGCACAGCCGTGACCTGTAAAAGAAGCATCTTCTATTACGTCCCCATTTATTTTAAGGTATATTGTAATATCATCTCCACAAAGGGGATTGTGTCCCCTTTCCTTATGGGTTGCTTCCTTCAACTCTCTTCTGTGAGGAGAATTTTCATAATGTTCCATTATTATCTCTGAATAAAGTTGATTTAAATCGCTCATTTAAACCACTTCCTGACTTTTTTAAGTGCTTCCACAAGGGCATCTATGTCATCAAAGTCATTGTAAAGGTAAAAGCTGGCTCTTACGGTAGCAGGAACCCCTAAATATCTCATCAGAGGTTGACAGCAGTGGTGACCGCTTCTTACTGCAATTCCTTCTTCATCCAGTATTGTCGCAACATCGTGTGGGTGAACTCCTTCCACATTGAAAGAAATTATCCCTCCTCTGTCTTTTGAATCCGTAGGCCCATAAGTTTTTACATATTCGAGGGCATTAATTTTTTCAAGTCCATATTCCAAAAGTTTAGCTTCATGTTCATATATATTCTCAAGGCCAATATTTTCAAGGTAATCTATCGCAGAAATTAGCACATAAGCTCCCTCTACATTGGGAGTCCCTGCTTCAAATTTTAAAGGAGGAGGTGCAAAGGTGGAATATTCTTCATAAACCTCGTCTATCATTTCTCCTCCCCTCAAAAAAGGAGGCACTTCATCTAATAAGTCTTCTTTTATATACAAAACTCCAATTCCCATAGGGCCCAACATCTTGTGGCCAGAAAAAGCGAAAAAGTCGCAATTTATTTTTTGTAAATCAACTTTCATATGAGGTACGCTCTGGGCCCCATCCACCAGCACTTTTGCCCCATACTTATGAGCAATTTGTGTAATTTCTTCCACAGGATTTATTATCCCTAAGACATTTGACATGTGCTGTACAGCCACCAATTTTACTCTATCAGACATTTTTTCTTCAAAATCTTTCATTGAAAGTCTGAAATTTTCATCAAGATACACATATTTTAATTTTGCTCCTTTTGCTTCTGCTACCATCTGCCATGGAAGAATGTTGCTGTGATGTTCCGCTATTGTCAGAACTATCTCGTCCCCCTCTTTTATGTGCTTCATTCCCCACGTGTAGGCGATAAAATTTATTGATTCTGTAGTATTTCTTGTAAAAATAATGGACTCCTCACTCTTTGCATTTACAAACTTTTTCACTTTGTCTCTCGCCTTTTCATAAGCCTCTGTAGATAGAACGCTTAAATAATGAGGGCTTCTGTACACATTTGCATTTATTTTCTCATAATATTCTTCCATGGCTTTTATAACCGACTCAGGCTTCTGGGTGGTAGCAGCATTATCAAGGTATACAAGTCTCTTCCCATGAGGCTTTACATTAAATATCGGAAAATCTTCTCTTATTTTCTTTACATCCATCATTATTTTATAATCCTCCTCCCTATATGACCCCTTAAGATTATCTCTCTTATGGGGTCATACGGAATCAAATCTATGACAGGATTTAACACTGCCTGTACCATCAAAAGTCTTGCTTCTTCAAGGCTAAAACCTCTGCTCATCACATAATAGAGCTTGTTTTCATCTATTTGTCCTGCACTGGCAGAGTGATTTGCCTGTACATCCTCTTCTGCACAGTAAAGAGCAGGAATAGCAATTGACCTGACAGTTTTGTCAAGCAAGAGTACTGTCTCATTTTCTTCAGCTTTTGCTTTCTTTGCACCTTTTTTAATATCAATATTTCCTATAAAAGTAGCTTTTGCGCTCCCCTTTAAAGCCCCTTTTAAATCCACACTGCTAGTAGTCTTAGGTGCATGGTGATACACCCTGTAACTCATGTCATAAACCTGACTGTCAACCCCCAAAAAAACAGACTTTGCCGTAAAACTTCCACTTTCTCCTTCAAGATAAACGGAAACATCAAAGGCACTAACCTGCGCTCCTATTACAACATTTGACCAACTGACCGCAGCATCTTTTTCAACTTCTACTAAACAATTATCAAAATCGCTAAAACCGTCCCCTAATCTCTGTATTTTTACAATATTCACACTTGAACCTTCTCCTGCAATAAGCCTAGTTATTCCGTTTTTAAACCCTTTTTCTCCCGAATTATAATCAAAAACAACTGTAATCTTAGAATACGGCTCAACTTCAATTACATTATAATCAAGCAGAAGGTCATTTTGTGAATTAGCAATATAATCGAAAACCAAAGGTTTTTTAATTTCTTTTCTAGAAGAAATTTTGATGTAAAATCCTGTATTATAGTCTTTTCGTACTTCCTCTACAAGCTTTTTGTCTATACCAAAAAGTTTATCCGTAGTAAAAGAGCTTATAACATCCTCATCTATTTTTTTTATAAATATTCCTTCTTGTTCTCCATCTTTTACATTAACGCCATTGTACTCTTTATAGGCTGGCCTTTGTATGCCTTCCCATGGAATTCTTTTTAACATCCTATTCACTCCTATCCAATTGCGCCTTCCAGCTCGAGCTTTATCAATCTGTTCATCTCTACCGCATATTCCAAAGGAAGAGCCTTGGCAATCGGCTCTACAAATCCCCTTACAATCATGGCTCTTGCATCTTCTTCATCAAGTCCTCTTGTCATAAGGTAGTATATCTGTTCTTCGCTTATTCTCCCAACTTTAGCTTCATGTCCAATATCCACATTATCATTCTCTATATCAATGACTGGTATAGTGTCAGACTTGGAAAGGTCATCAAGCATAAGCCCCTCACAGGTAACAGAGGCTTTAACACCTTCTGCCTCAGGTCCTACTTTCAAAAGTCCTCTATAGGTCGATATTCCTCCATCTTTTGAAATGCTCTTTGCTAAAATCTTCGAAGAAGTATAAGGAGCTATGTGAATCATCTTGGCTCCTGTATCCAGATGTTGCCCCTTTGCTGCAAAGGTGACACTGGTATACTCGGCCTTTGCTCCTTTCCCCACAAGTACGGATGCAGGATATAACATCGTTTTTTTGCTGCCAAAAGAACCAGAAATCCACTCTACCATTCCGTCTTTTTCTACTATTGCTCTTTTTGTGTTTAAATTATAAGTATTTTTACTCCAGTTTTCTATGGTGGAGTATATAATTCTAGCTCCTTCTTTCACAAAAAGCTCTACACACCCTGCGTGCAGATTAGAAACAGAGTAAAGAGGCGCTGAACAACCTTCTATGAAGTGGACTTCGCTTCCTCTGTCGGCAATTATCAGGGTGTGTTCAAACTGACCGCTACCAGGTGCATTCATCCTGAAATAAGCTTGCAGCGGAACCTCTACCTTCACACCCTCTGGCACATACACAAATGTTCCTCCACTCCACACCGCCGCATGTAAAGCAGCAAATTTGTGGTCTGTTGGAAGCACATTCTTTGTCATGAAGTATTCTTTTATTATATCAGGATACTTTTTTAAGGCCGTGTCCATATCTTCAAAGATTACGCCCTGTTTTGCAAGACTTTCTTTCATATTGTGGTATATAACTTCGGAGTCGTATTGCGCCCCTACCCCGGCCAAAGCCTTCTTTTCAGCTTCCGGAATACCCAATCTTTCAAACGTACGCCTTATCTCTTCCGGCACTTCGTCCCATGAAGTCTTTTTCCTAGCACTTGGCCTTATATAAGCTACAATAGAATTTATGTCCAGCTGACTTAAATCCACGCCCCATGTAGGCATCGGCATTTTTTCATATATTTCTAGGGCTTTAAGCCTAAATTCCCTCATCCATGAAGGCTCGCCTTTTTGTTCGGAGATCTCAATTACTACTTCTTTTGAAAGCCCCTTCCCCGTCTGAAACTCATATTCAACCTCGTCTTTTATGTTGTATAGACTAAAATCTATGTCCCTTATTTCTTCTTTCCTCATACTAATTCCTCCTCAAGGGCTACACTCCATTTCTCACGAATTCATAGCCCTTTTCTTCTAATATTCTAGCAAGCTCTTTATCTCCTTCTTTGACAATCTTTCCATCCATCAAGACAGAAATGACATCTGGCTCTAAATAGTTCAATATTCTGTTATAGTGAGTAACTACTAAAATAGCCATGTCCTCATTTTTTAACTTTTTTATGGTTTCAGCGACAACTCTCAGCGCATCTATATCAAGTCCTGAATCTATTTCATCTAACATCACCAATTTGGGCTTTAAAAAAGCCATCTGAAGCACTTCTGTCTTTTTCTTCTCGCCTCCAGAAAACCCCACATTTAAATACCTTGTCCTGTACTCAGGAGTCATCTCCAGAAGTTCCAGCATTTTCTGCATTTCCCTGGCAAATTGGAGCATTGACATGTTTTGCCCTGTCACTACAGTTGAAGAGGTTCTTATAAAGTTATCGACAGTAATACCAGGTATTTCCTCCGGCGATTGAAAGGATAAAAATATTCCTTTTTTGGCCCTCTCGTTTACTTTCAAACCTGTAATATCTTCTCCTTCGAACAAAATCTTCCCGCCCGTGATTTTGTATCGAGGATTGCCCATTATGGCATGGCATAGAGTGCTTTTACCGCTGCCATTAGGCCCCATTATCGCATGTATCTCTCCTTTTTTTATAACAAGATTGAGCCCTTTTAAGATATACTTATCCTCTACTTCTACATGCAAATCCTTTATTTCAAGCAAAGCTTCTTTCATCTCTTACAACTCCTTTTAATTCCGACTATTTTTATAGGAATACTCGAACAATACTATTATACACTACAAATGTGCACAAATCAATAAAAGTGGTCAAAAAGTTGATAATTATTTTCTTTTAATAAACATATGTCAAAAACTCTCCACAAAAATATAAGAAGTCGGGAACTAATTTCCCCGACTCCTTATATTTCATCCACCTCTACGAATTTAGCCAGTATATCGTCAACAGGTATTATTAAGTATTCCTCTCCCTCATGTTTTATTTTTGTACCGGAAAACTCTTTATAAATTACTCTATCACCAACTGCCAGCTCTTCACTGGCCCCTGCGGCAATAGCCTCAATTATTCCTTGATTGAGTTTTTCTTCAGCAGATTTAGGGATTATGACGCCGCCCACTTTTCTTTCCGGTTCTTTTTCAAGCTTTATAAGAGCATGACCATTTACCGGCTGTATCTTTGATGCCATAGACCTACCCCTTTCTATATAATGATATTTTTTGAAACGCCATATTTATTATACCAAATTTTATTGCTCTGTAATTCCTAATAATTGATTTAATTTTGCCTTATCAAATCCTACCACTATTGTGCCATTAATATCTGTCTGGGGCACGCCTCTTTGCCCTGTTCTTCTAACCAATTCTGCAGCTGCAGCCGGATTTTTGGTCACGTCTATTTCTCTAAAAGGTATGTTGTGCTGTCTTAAGTAAGCCTTTGTAGCATTGCACCAAGGGCAAGAAGGGCTCACATACACTGTAACCCTAAGGGGCTTTTTATCTTTTCCGTCTGATGATTTCCCCGGTGATACCACCAAAAGCTTTTCATAGTATTCTTTGCTTTGAAGACCAAACACAAATTGCCAGGGCTCTTTTTCTTTAAAGAGTATGACAGAAGGCACAACTTTTATGCCAAATTGCGGATGAATATCTTTAACCTGTGACGCATTTACTACATAAACTGGTACTTTGGGATTATCTTCGCTAAATTTTTTCATTACCTCTAACGCTTCTAAACTTTTTTGTGAAGATTCCGAGTAAAACATTAGCATAAAAACATCTTCTTCTTTACTTCTTATTTCTTCGAAATGCTCCAGACTCTTCACGTATTCCAGCATCGAATCACCTCTTTCACTCCTACCCCCCGTAAGTATTGGGTTCGATTTATATTATAAGTAAAAGAAAGACAGAAATCAAGATATTTTTTAACAATCTTCATAATTGAAAGCACTCCTACCTTATTATATAATAGTGAATTGAGAAAGGAGAGGTAATATGTGTAAAAAATACGACGAATATCCTGTATATAACGGAGAACTGGGTTATACTTTTTCACCCGCCTCGTCAAAATTTCGTCTTTGGGCTCCAACAGCAGAAAAAGTCTACCTTCATCTTGTAAAAAACGGGAATTCGACAGAAATAGAAATGGAAAAGGCTGAGGGCGGTACCTGGTTTAAAGAAGTGGAAGGCAATATAAAAAATTCGCTTTACACCTATAAAATATTAAGAAATGGAAAAATTGTAGAGACGGTAGATCCCTATGCTAAGGCTTTAACAGCCAACGGTACCCATGGAGTAGTAGTTGATTTAAGGGATACGAACCCTGCTGGATGGGAAAAAGATACAAAGCCTTTTTTTGAAAACCCAGTAGATGCCATTATATATGAGCTTCACGTAAGAGATTTTTCAATCCATAAAGAATCCGGGATAAAAAATAAGGGGAAATACTTAGCATTTACAGAAAACGGAACAAGATATGGTGAAATAAAAACGGGTTTGGACCACCTTGTAGAACTGGGAATAACCCATCTTCACCTTTTGCCTATACAAGACTTTGCAAGCGTAGACGAAACAACAGGAGGCTATAATTGGGGATATGACCCTTATCATTATTTTGTACCAGAAGGCAGTTACTCGCAAAACCCTAGCGACCCTGTAGCAAGAATAAGGGAAGTAAAGGAAATGATACTTTCATTGCACAAAGCTGGAATACGAGTTATACTGGATGTAGTCTACAACCACACCTATACTACTGGCGATTCAATATTAGATAAAGTAGAACCCGGTTATTTTTATCGGCTAAAAAAAGATGGGACTTATTCGAACGGCTCTGGATGTGGAAATGAAACTGCCTCTGAAAGGCCTATGATGAAAAAGCTGATGATAGACTCTCTAAAGTACTGGGTAAAAGAATACCATGTAGACGGTTTTAGATTTGACCTCATGGGTTTACACGATGTAAATACAATGAAAGAAATTGAGGAAGAACTTCACAAACAAGACCCTACTCTCCTCTTATATGGAGAACCCTGGACTGCTGGAGAAACCGTTCTTCCTCCAGAAAAACAATTCACAAAAGGAGCCCAAAAAGGAACAAGAATAGCCGTTTTTAATGATAACTTCAGAAATGCTATAAAAGGCCTTCCTGACGACGCATCCTGCGGTTTTGCCACCGGAGCGAAAAATAAGGAATCGGAAATAATGAAAGGGGTAGTAGGGTCAATAGAATATTCAAATGAAATAAAAGACTTCACTCAAACCCCTCAAGAGACGATAAACTACGTGTCCTGTCATGACAACCTAACCCTCTGGGATAAAATTGCAAAGAGCAGACCAAAAGAAAGCGAAGAGAATCGCATACTTATGGACAAATTGAGCAATATGATAATTTTGACAAGTCAAGGAATTCCTTTCTTACATGCAGGGGAGGAGTTTTTAAGGACAAAAAAAGGAAATAACAATAGTTACAATGCCGGTGATGAAATAAACCAGCTTGAATGGCCTCGAAAATCCAAGTACATAGAGGTTTTTGAATATTACAAGGGCTTGATAAGATTGAGAAAAGAGCATCCCGCTTTTCGAATGAGGTCGCCAGAAGAAATAAGGTCTAAGCTTTCTTTTATAAAAAGCCCTAAAAATACAGTAGCTTTTTTGCTAAAAGAACACGCAAACCAAGACCCCTGGAAAAAAATCTTGGTAATATACAACCCCACAAAGTCCTTCGCAGAAGTACAATTGCCTCAAGGAGAGTGGAAAGTGGTAGTTGACAATAAAAATGCTGGAATATCGCCTATCGAAAAAGGAGACTGGATACTCATGGAACATAGTATAAAAATTCCTCCTATTTGCGGAATGGTCCTTTTTAGTGAAATATAAAGGAGCGGTTTTCAAACCGCTCCTCTTATCCCATAAAATTCAAAATTGGCTACCGAATACATATACTTTCTCCTCTGGCACAAACTCTTTTACCTTTTCTGCAACAAATTCTTCATAATGTCTGGCCTTCTTATAAGTAAATACTTTATCCTGAAAGACAGTATCGTATGAAAAAATAGGAGAAGCCTCATTTAATCTTTCTATCCGCTTTGCCTGCTCTTTAGACATTCTAAAAGCTCCAATATTTACATCTCTTACACTTTCTGCAGGTATATGGTTAAATACCTCTTTAACAAATTCTTCGTAGACTTTTTCGAAATCTCGCACATACATTACAGGTTCGATGGATATCCTGATTTTTAATCCTTTAGCGATTGCTCTTTGAATACCTTTCAGCCTCATTTTTAGAGGAGGAGTAAATCTTTCGTAAATATCAATTACTGGCTGTGGCAATAAAGTCCAAGCAAAAATTACGTTAGGGGGAATTTCTATTTTTTCAAGATGTGAAAAATTAGCACTTTTTGTCCTTATCTCTAAAAGTAAATCTCTTGAAGATGCATATTTTATCCATTCTTCACAAAAACCCGTAATATAATCAAGTGCCAGCAAATCCGTTTCATAGGATATGCTTAAATATATCTTCCCCTCTTCAAGAAGTTTATCTACTTCTTCAAAATAGTCTTCTAAGTTCACAAATATGACTATGTGGGCAGAAGGGTACAAACCTTGAAGGTAACAATAATCACACTGATAAAGACAGTTATACACATTGGAGGTGTGGTAAAAACGCAAATTCCCGAAGTCTTCACAAAGTTTTGAACCCGGATACACGAATGAGTGCCTTTTTTTTGCGATTATCAGATTTTGCCTGTCCTTTTGCACAATATAATTCTGATTAGGCCTGTTGAAAACCTCACTATACTTGTTTATATAGACCACTGTGCTTTTGGGGAATTTTTCTAATATTTTAACCGCTCTAGGATGGTCTTTTACATCTTTTTCAACGTAAATATGAGAGAATTTTTTCAAAAGCTTCCTCCCTCTCTTTTTTAGTTTTTACAACAATATCTATGAACTTTTTAAAAAAAACTATGTCTTTTTTCTCCCTCACTTTGAAATGAAGACATGCTTTATATAAGATTCTTTTTTGACTCTCAGTAAGATGCAAATTGTTAGACAGCACTTCCATTATTTCTTTCTCTTCTTGTGTAAAAACTTCTCCTGTCTTAAAGGATTCTCTGACTTTTTTAATGAAACGATCTATGTCTTCTACTTTGTCTCCTACCAATTCCTCCACATACTTTTGAGAAATTCTTTCAAAATCCAAGGAGTCAGAGACAATCTTCAACACATAAATTTGATGGGTCTCAAAAAACTTTGAAGCGGCTTCATAAAAACCGCTTCCTTCCATATCACAAATAGCAGCCTCTAAAGAAGCCGGAGCTCTTACAACATAATTGAAGGTCTCTAAGTCTTTTTCTTCAAAAGAATGGTCTATTAAAACATCCGGCACAAAAACTTTTTTTCTCTCATTATCGATTATCTTGTTCACAAGATAAAGTCGTCCTTTATCCTCCTGAAACTTCGAACCAGCAATTCCAATATTAAGAGCTATCCCATCTTTTGTTTCGCCGTATTTGCCTACAGTGTAGCCTAATGCTGTAGCAATATTTAATTTCCCTATCCCGGTTACCGTAAGAACAATCTCATCGTTTAAAAACGTCTGAAAATATCTATTACTAAGGTCTCTTTTCAAGTCATAATATCTAATAAAGGATTTTGCCTCTGGGTAAAGAGCAAAAAACAAGAAAACCATTAGACTCATCCTTTTATTACTAGTCTATGATACTCCTTTTTGCCCTTCCTCACTAAAAGAGCTCCATCTTTCAACATATCTTCCCTTATACAGGCTTCAATATCCTCTATTCTCTGATTGTTTACATAAAGGCCTCCCTGCTGTATAAGCCTTCTTCCTTCGCTTTTCGAAGAAATTACTTTCGCATCAAAAAGCACATCAACAATCTTCTTCCCGATTACATCTTGAGAAACTTCTACGCTTGGAATATGATTTACCTCACCGCCACCTTCGAATAAAGCCTCCGCTGCTTTTTGTGCCTTTACAGCCTCTTCTTCTCCGTGAACCAACTTCGTCACTTCAAAAGCAAGAACCTTTTTCGCCTCATTTATCTCTTTATCTTTCAACTGCCCAAGCCTTTTAACCTCTTCCATAGGAAGAAAAGTCAAAAGCGCCAATGCCTTCTCTACATCTTTGTCATCTATGTTTCTCCAATACTGATAAAATTCATAAGGAGACGTCTTATCGGGGTCAAGCCAAACAGCCCCTTTTTCAGTCTTCCCCATTTTCTTTCCTTCGCTGGTAGTGAGAAGGACAAAAGTCATTCCATAGACCTGCTTCCCTTCTTTTTTGCGTATAAGCTCTACCCCGGCAATTATATTTGACCATTGGTCATTTCCACCCATCTGCATTATACAACCATAACGCCTGTAAAGTTCTAAGAAATCATAGGCTTGCATGAGCATATAGTTAAATTCAAGAAAAGTAAGGCCCCTCTCCATCCTTGTTTTAAAAGCCTCGGCCTCAAGCATGCGGTTTACGGTAAAATGAACTCCTATGTCCCTCAAAAACTCTATATAATTCAAATTAAGAAGCCATTTAGCATTATTTTCCATTATTGCTTTGCCGTCAGAAAAATCTATAAACCGCTCCATTTGCCTCTTGAAGGCTTCGGCATTTTTATCTATCTCTTCTTTAGTCAGCATTTTTCTCATGTCAGTTCTTCCAGTTGGATCTCCTATAAGAGCAGTTCCACCTCCCAAAAGCACAATTGGCCTATGACCTGCCCTCTGCATATGAGCCATTGCCATCATCTGAAGTAAATGTCCTACATGCAAGCTATCGGCAGTTGGATCAAATCCTATGTAAAAAGTTATCTTTTCATTTTTCAAAAGTCTTTCAATCTCTTCTTCATGGGTCATTTGAGCTATGTATCCTCTTTCTTTCAAGACCTCTAAAACAGACACATTTATACCCCCATCATTTGCTTTTTGTATTATTGTATCAAAGTGAAAAAATATTTTCAAATGTTTTTTGATATAATTAAGATATAGAAAAAGAGCAGGTGAAAGCAATGAATTATAAATTCATAATACTTTCCAGACAAATAGAACCCTTTTATGAAAAGGCCATAGAAGAATATTTTAAAAGATTGAAGAGGTTTTGCAGCGTTTCCCTTTCAGTATATAAAACTCATAAAAAAGTCCCTTCAAAAGAATTAGAAAAATTTCTTAAGGTAGTAATTTCAAATGATGGGAAAACCATATCCTCCGAAGAATTTGCTTTAAAAATAAAAGAATTTGAGATGAAATCCATGACAAATATAGCTTTTCTTATAGGAAAAGAATTTGAAGCCGGGGATGAAAAGCTTGTAATATCACGTATGAAACTATCAGAAGGACTGACTGCCACCCTCCTTGCAGAGCAGCTTTATCGCGCCTATAAAATACTTAGAAACGAACCGTATCATAAATAAATTAAGAAAAAACTCGATAAATCTGTTCCAAAAGTATAAGCCTTGCAATCTGGTGAGGAAATGTCATCCTAGAAAATGATATACTTTCATCAGACCTTTCTTTTACTTTATGCCAGAGTCCTAATGAGCCCCCTATCACAAAAGTTATATCTTTATATCCCTCTTCAATAGCGTTTTTTATGAGGGCAGAAAATTCATCGGTCGAAATTTCTTTCCCCTCTATCGCAAGTACCACAACATAACTTTCTTTTTTAATTTTATCTAGTATCCTCTCTCCCTCTATTTCGAGCACTTTTTCTATATGAGCCGGATTTTTTGGCTCCTCTTCTTCTTTTACTTCCACCAACTCTATATCCCATTTTTTTCTAAGCTTCTCTATGTAAAACTGTATTCCTCTTTTTATATAATCCTCCTTTATAGTACCCACAGCTAATATTCTTATTCTCATATTTCAGACCACCAAATACTTAGGAGGTTCATCACAGAAATCGCATTTATGAGGAACAAGCCAATCTGTAAAAGAAACCTCGTCCAGCCTATATATATCAGGTGGTTGCTCATACACTTCTACAAACTCTTCTATAGCATCCTCTAAATGCTTCTCACACACTACGTACATCAAACTCTCCCCTGTTCTTATAAGAGGTGGTAACATCTACTTCTCAAGGACAATAGTAGCATATCCTTCTTTTCCAGTCAATGTCTTATACTTAACTGTCTGTGTCAAGATTTTGTAGGTAAAAAATTTTTATAACTGACCTCACCGTTAA
>NZ_JBNATX010000027.1:0-30277 GCF_049701115.1 Caldanaerobacter sp.
TGTCATGTCCATCCAAGCCGGGTTTCGCCACCAGTACCCTTATTGGCCTTTCCATTTTTATGCCCTCCTAATTTCAGAATATTATTTGCTGCTGATACTCTCCAAAAACAGATCTTAAGACGTCTGTTATTTCTCCTAATGTAGCATATTCTCTTACTGCATCCAGTATCCATGGCATCAAATTGTCATCACCTTCTGCTGCTTTTTTTAAGGCTTTCAAAGCTTTTTCTACTCGATTATTATCCCTCATTTCCTTTACTTTCTTTATTTTTTCTCTTTGAACTATTTCTACCTGCGGGTCGACTTTTAAAAGATTCTTTGGGGGCTCTTCTTCCATCTGAAATTTGTTAAGCCCTACTATTATTCTTTTCCCTGACTCAATCTCCATCTGATACCTGTAGGCACTTTCTTGAATTTCTCTTTGCATATAACCTAAATCTATCGCTTTTACAGCTCCTCCCAGTTCATCTATCTTTTTTATATACTCAAAAGCTCTCTTTTCTATCTCATCCGTCAGGTATTCGACATAGTAAGATCCCGCCAACGGGTCTGGCGTGTCACAGACGCCACTTTCATAAGCTATTATCTGCTGTGTCCTTAGAGCAATTCTCACAGAATCCTCCGTAGGAAGAGCCAGTGCCTCGTCTCTGCTGTTTGTGTGAAGTGACTGAGTCCCCCCTAATACCGCTGCTAACGCTTGAATTGTCACTCTTATTATGTTGTTGTCAGGTTGCTGAGCAGTCAAAGTAGATCCAGCCGTCTGAGTGTGGAATCTCATCATCATAGAACGAGGGTCTTTAGCCCCAAATCTTTCCTTCATTATCTTCGCCCACATTCTTCTGGCAGCTCTAAATTTCGCTACCTCTTCAAACAAGTCATTATGGGCACTAAAGAAGAAAGAAATCCTCGGTGCAAATTCATCAACATCTAATCCTGCTTTTATCGCCGCTTCCACGTATGCTATAGCATTCGCAAGGGTAAATGCAACTTCCTGCACAGCTGTTGCTCCTGCTTCCCTCATGTGATAACCGCTTATGCTTATTGTGTTCCATTTGGGAACATACTTAGAACAGTATTCGAATATATTGGTGATAAGCCTCATGGAAGGACCTGTTGGGAAAATATAGGTGCCTCTTGCCACATATTCCTTTAATATGTCATTTTGTATAGTACCATTCAGCTTGTCAGGAGATACTCCTTGCTTTTCAGCAACCGCAATGTACATAGCAAGCAGTATAGCAGCTGGAGCATTTATCGTCATAGAAGTACTCACTTTATCAAGCGGAATACCATCGAGCAATATCTCCATATCGTAAAGAGAATCTATAGCTACTCCTACTTTGCCCACTTCTCCTTCGGCCATAGGATGGTCTGAATCGTATCCTATTTGAGTTGGAAGATCAAAAGCCACACTTAACCCTGTTTGCCCTTGCTCTAAGAGGTATTTAAACCTCTTATTAGATTCTTCGGCAGTGCCGTAACCGGCGTATTGCCTCATTGTCCAAAATCTTCCTCGGTACATGGTGGGCTGTACGCCTCTGGTATATGGATATTCTCCCGGAAATCCTAATTTCTCTAAATAATCAAAATCCTTTAAATCTTCCGGCGTATAAATTGGCTTTATTTCAATCTCTGATGTGGTTTTAAATTCTTCTTTTCTTTCAGGAAATTTCGCAATGGCTTTGCCTCTTTGATTCTTTTCCCAGTCTTCTCTTTTCGTTTTTATCTCTTCAATCTTTTTTTCATCGTACATGTACATTCCCTCCTTTAATCTTCCCTTCTACATTATAGCATAATTTTTAACAATTGTTTACCTTTTCAAGAAAAATATAAAGAAAAGCGGCAGAACTCTGCCGCTAATTAGACATCTCCCTTATAACTTCTTCTAATTCCTTTACTATCTCATCTATTCCAAAGTAGTTTTTCTGCATTTTTAGTTTGGAAAGCAACCTCCTATACTGCTTTAAAGTCCCCATTACAATAACATCCGAACGGTCCACACTCATGTTCACACAGCCTCTTGCAACAGCAGCTTCTCCACCAGCCGCCAGCATCTCCTGTTTTACAATATTTGCGGCAGCAGGGTGGACATCGTAAAGCTTGACCACCCTGAAAACTGCCTTTGGAGCCATTATATCAACAGAAATCTCTTCAGCTTTTATTTGGCTTAACTCTCTTTTGGCCTCTGATAAATTATCTATCTTCAAAACCTCTCTCCTCATTTTCAGTCCCTAGAACAACCCCTTTATTCTACCATTTTCATCTATATCTATGTTCTCAGCGGCAGGGTGTTTTGGAAGCCCTGGCATTGTCATTATGTCACCTGTCAGAGCGACTATAAACCCGGCACCTCTAGAAATTCTTAATTCTCTTACGGTTATCTTAAATCCTCTAGGACGCCCTAAAAGCTTGGGGTCATCTGACAGAGAATACTGGGTCTTAGCTACTACTATGGGCATCTTGTCAAGTCCTAATTTCTCTATATTAGCTATATCCTTTAAAGCACTTGCAGTATATTCTACGCCGTCAGCCCCGTATATCTCAGTAGCGATTATGTGTAGCTTATCTTTTATAGGCAAGTTTACATCGTACAGGAACCTGAAATTAGAGGGAGTGTCCGCAGCTTTTATCACTTTTTCAGCAAGTTCTATTCCGCCTTCTCCACCTTTCTCCCAGACCTCTGCAACAGCCATATCAACACCTATTCTGTCACAAGCTTTTCTCACTTCATCAATTTCTTTTTCTGTGTCGTAAAGGAATTTATTTAAAGCTACTACGACGGGTACACCAAACTTCCTCACATTCTCTACCTGCTTCTCAAGATTCTCAATTCCTCTTCTTACAGCCTCTACATCTTCCTTTTGGAGATCTTCTTTCTTTACTCCTCCATGCATTTTTAATGCTCTTATTGTAGCTACAACAACAGCAGCATTAGGAGTAAGACCACCTATCCTCGCCTTCACATCGAAAAATTTTTCTGCTCCAAGGTCTGCTCCAAAACCTGCTTCTGTCACCAGATAATCTGCAAGCTTTAAACCATATTTTGTTGCAATCAAGCTGTTGCATCCGTGAGCGATATTTGCAAAAGGACCTCCATGAACAAAAGCTGGAACGTTTTCAATCGTCTGTACCAAATTAGGCTTTATAGCATCCTTTAAAAGCACTGCCATTGCCCCATCTGCTTTTAAATCCCTTGCAGTTACAGGATTTCCATCTTTGTCATAAGCTACTATTATATCCCCCAGCCTTCTTTTTAAATCCATTAAATCATGAGAAAGACATAAAATCGCCATTATCTCTGAAGCAACCGTTATTATAAAGCCATCTTGCCTTGGAAAGCCGTTAGCCTTTCCTCCTAAACCCACTATTATTTCCCTTAAAGCCCTGTCATTCATGTCCATTGCTCTTTTCCACGTTATAGTCCTTATATCGATATTTAGCTCATTCCCATGGTGAATGTGATTGTCAATCATAGCAGCCAGCAAATTGTGAGCCGCTGTAATAGCATGTATATCTCCAGTAAAATGCAAATTTATATCTTCCATAGGTACTACTTGAGAATAACCGCCTCCAGCTGCTCCCCCTTTTATTCCAAAGGAAGGACCCAAAGAAGGCTCTCTCAAGGCTATCATGGCTTTTTTCCCTAACTTTGCAAGAGCTTGCCCCAATCCTACAGTCGTAGTGGTCTTTCCCTCTCCAGCAGGGGTGGGAGTTATAGCCGTAACAAGTATGAGCTTACCGTCTTTTCTGTCTTTAATCTTATCCCACAAAGCGGGGGAAATCTTAGCTTTATATTTGCCGTAATATTCCAGATAATCCTCCTCAATGCCCAATTTTGCTGCCACATCTCTTATATGCAGCATCTTCGCTTCCTGAGCTATTTCAATATCTGATTTCATAACAAATCCCCTCCAGCTTTTTATTTTTCTCCCAAAACAACTTTTACAAGAGTTCCTTTCCCTTTCTTGCTGTAAATTTTAAGGTCTCCGTTGTACATCTCAGCAATGCTCTTACAGATGGCAAGCCCCAATCCCGTTCCATCCTTCTTAGTTGTGAAAAGAGGCTCTACTACTCTTTTTAAATACTTCCTGTCTATACCACCCCCGTTATCAGCTATTCTCAAAATCAATTTTTTTAAATATGGACTGTACTTCGTACTTAATACTATTTTACCATTATCACCAACAGCATGCATAGCATTTTGAACAATATTTAGTATAAGCTGTTTTATGTGATTTTTATCTATCTTCATGAGGGGAATTTCACCAAATTTTTTCTTAAATTTGATGCCTTTTTTTAACATCTCTGCTTCAAAAAGAAGAATGTATTGGTCAATTATTGCATTTACATCTATTTCTTTCTCTTCCTCCTCTTCTTCACTGGTCTTTACTATACCCAAATAATTTCTTATAAGCCCCAACACTCTATCTACTTCATCCAGTATAGTTTCATAATAGGTAAAGCTTTCAGGATGTTTCACCTGCAGTAGCTGGATAAATCCTTTTATGGAAGTCAAGGAATTTTTTATTTCGTGAATAGTATTAGCAGCAAATTCTCCCGCAATCGTGTATCTCTCTGTCTGCTCCATCAGCTTTTTATACCTTAAATCTTCTGTAATATCTTTTGCAATGATAATCTTCCAGTGGTTGTTCATCAGTTTGCCATATTTTAGCAAAAGTATTCTTTCTTCATTTCCATCTTGGGAAGGAATAACAATCTTTTCTCCTCTCAAAAGACTTATTTCAGAAAAATCCGGTTTGAACTTTTTAACCAAGTCCAAAAATTTTGCATTTACAAATTTAGCATATTTTATCCCAAAAAGCTCACAGGCCTTGTTGTTCACGTAAACCACATTAAATTTACCATCTACTACTATTACTCCTTCCTCCGTCACTTCAAGCACATTTGTGGAAGCCTTAAACAAGTCGAGAGGATAAGCAAAATGCCCCTTAGCGTAATCTCTTAGTTTTACAAACCCTAAATAAGCAATCTTTTCTCCTGCAGTATTCGTTATGGGACTGAATTTTATCCCAAAAGACATGCGTATATTGTATTTCCCAGTTAATTCTATTATAAGCCCTTCCTCATAAGGTCCTATTTCTTTATATTTTAATACATTATGGAAAAAATAGTCATAATCTTCCACATCATCGTGGGTATAACCCAAGACATCCAACAAACGGGTATTTATATGAACCACTTTCCCTTTTAAATCCTTTAAAACAAAAAAATCATGTGCATTGTCGAGAAGATTGGATATCCATTGTAGCGAATTTTTCTGCGTCGAGGATGGTTTAGAACTTTTCATGACTTTTCCCTCCATTTTCCTCCCTTATCTTTTGTGAGGAAACGCTCCTATTAATTATATTAGACATAAACAGGCAAAATTCCTCCTTCTTTTCAATAATTTTTTTATTGTTAACTAAAGTTTGTATAAAAAAAATTGTATAAGTCTTTCGACTTATACAATTTAGGCAAAAGAAACCCCTTCTATTTCCTCTCCATTAAACACTTTTTCAAACTCTTCTGCGTTGAGTTTCTCTTTTTCCATAAGGGCTTTTGCCACTCTATGAAGTTTTTCTATATTATCTCTAAGAAGGCTTTCCGCCCTCTGATAAGCTTCTTCTATTATTCTCTTTATCTCCCTGTCTATCTCTGCAGCCACTTCCTCGCTGTAGTTTCTTGTCCTTCCTAAATCCCTTCCCAAAAACACTTCTTCACTCTTAGTACCAAAAGTCATAGGACCTAACCTGTCGCTCATTCCGTATTCTGTCACCATTTTTCTGGCAATATTAGTCGCCCTCTCTATATCGTTCTGAGCACCGGTGCTTATATCATTTAGCACTAACTTCTCAGCAGCACGCCCCCCCAAAAGGTGAACTATTTCATCCATCATCTCTGACTTTGACATGTAGTACTTGTCTTCTTCTGGCAGAAGCATCGTATAACCGCCTGCTCTTCCTCTTGGTATTATAGTAACCTCGTGAACCGGTGGAGTCGTAGGCAAAAGTTTTGCTACGACAGCATGGCCTGCTTCGTGATATGCAACCAGCTTTTTATCCTTTTCAGACATTATCCTACTTCTTTTCTCAGGCCCAGCTATAACTCTTGTTATAGCCTCCTCCAATTCTGCCATAGTTATTTGTTTTAGCCCCTTTCTCGCCGCCAGTAAAGCCGCTTCATTCATTACATTTTCCAGGTCGGCTCCTGTAAATCCAGGAGTTCTCCTGGCAATAACTTGAAGGGATACATCAGGTGCTAAGGGTTTATTCCTTGCATGTATTTTTAAAATTTCTTCTCTTCCTTTTATGTCAGGTATATTGACCACAATATGCCTGTCAAATCTTCCAGGTCTTAAAAGAGCCGGGTCCAATATGTCAGGCCTATTTGTAGCAGCAATTACAATTATTCCCTCATTTATGCTAAAGCCATCCATTTCGACTAGCAACTGGTTCAGGGTTTGCTCCCTTTCATCATGCCCTCCTCCTAAACCCGCTCCTCTCTGTCTACCTACAGCGTCAATTTCATCTATAAATACTATGCAAGGAGCATTTTTCTTCGCCTGTTCGAAAAGGTCTCTAACTCTTGCAGCTCCAACACCTACAAACATCTCCACAAAATCAGAACCACTTATACTGAAAAAAGGAACCCCTGCTTCTCCTGCAACAGCCCTTGCTAAAAGAGTCTTACCCGTACCAGGTGGCCCTACTAAAAGCACTCCTTTGGGTATTCTCGCTCCCAGTTCAATGAACTTTTTTGGGTATTTCAAAAACTCTACAATCTCTTGGAGTTCTTCTTTTTCTTCATCTGCACCCGCCACATCGTTGAACGTAACCCTTTTGTCTTTGTCTGTTATCATTCTGGCTCTACTTTTCCCAAAAGACATCACCCTGCTTCCTCCCCCGCCTTGCGCTTGCTGCATGAAAATATACCAGAAAAGGATGAGTACTCCAACAAGAAACAGGGAAGGAAGCATCTGAACCCACCAAGGTGGCCCTACTTCTGGCTCATATTTAAAGTCTAATTTCCCCTGTAATATATACGGATCTACAAAAGACATAAAATTGGTGATATCGGGTACACTGCTTTCAAACTCGGTACCATTTTTGAAGATCCCTTTTACCTGCTTGCCCGAAAGGGTAATGCTCTTTATTTGATTTGCACTTATATACCTCACAAGCTCCCCATAGTCTATCTTAGTGACCTGTGGTGTAGCCTGTGAGTAGAGCTGGACCATCGCATATATGGCTATAAAAATAAGAAGATAAAGTACCATGCTCCTGAAAATCTTGTTATTATCTTTCAAACAAGGCCCCTCCTTCAAACAAGTCCCACTACTTTAATTTATAATACCACATAAAAGGCAAAAAACCAAATCATTTATAAAGCTCAGGTTTCAAAACTCCTATAAAAGGAAGGTTTCTATACTTTTCTGCGTAATCAAGTCCGTACCCCACTACAAATTTATCAGGAATCTTAAAACCACAGTAATCCACCTTTACATCCGCTTCTCTTCTTTCTGGCTTATCCAAAATAGTACAAATTCTAAGGCTTTTGGGCTTCCTCCCTAAAAGCGTTTCCTTAAGATAGGCAAGTGTAAGTCCACTATCTATAATATCCTCTACTATCAAGACATCTTTTCCCTCTATATCTATGTCATGGTCCTTTATTATCTTCACTATGCCAGAAGATTTAGTGGAAGATCCGTAGCTCGATACCGCCATGAAATCTATAGAAAGCGGTAAATCAATGGCTCGAGATAAATCTGACATAAACATTACTGCACCTTTCAAAACCCCGATTAGCACTAAGTCTTTGCTCTCCTTATAATCTTTAGTTATGACCTCTCCAAGTTCTTTCACCTTTGCCTTGAGTTCTTCTTCTGTTATTAAAATTTCCTCTATATCTTCCATAGGGCTCGGCATAAAACTAACCTCCTCATTCCTTAGTATATTCGATCACAAGCACTTTCGAAGTGCCCTTATCCACCTTAAATTTTTCGCTCATTCTATAACCTACAACCCATACAATCTCTTTTCCTATAGCTACAAGCGGAATATAATCCCTCTCTTCTCTGGGTATTTTTTCATCAATAAAAAATTCTTTTAATTTTTTCGTGCCTCTCATTCCAAGAGGTGAAAATCTGTCTCCTTCCTCTCTGTTTTTTACAACTATTTCCCCTTTTATTTTGTCGTAATCAAAAAATTTTATATTCTTTCCCTTGTTAAAATCATCAATCTGGGAAATGTCAACTACATAAGCCTTAAATTTACCAATCCCTTCTATAGTTGTAACCCCAGGAATCTTTAGTATTTCCTTGAACTTTATTTTCTCTTTAGGCTTCTTTTTTCTAATCACAAGATTATTATACATTTTTAAAGCCTCAATTTCAAAAGGTAAATCAATTTTAGACGAAGTAGGTTTATCCAGCAGAGCCAACACGTCTTCCACATGCCTGTATTCCAGGCCGTATTCATCACCCTTCAACTCAAAATACATCCTTCTTATTAGGCGCCTTTTTAAAGCCACATGTAATACCCAAAAGGCACTCAGCTCCACTTTTACTTCATCCATACTTACTTCACAAATTTGATTAAAAACTTCTTCGCATTGGTTGTCTAAATATTCATCTTCTTCTTGTAAAATCGCTGCCATTCTAGAAAGATTTTCAATTAAATCTATGCCAAACAACTCCTCAATATAAGGAATAACTTGCAGCCGTACCTTATTTCGAGCATACAAAGGCTCATAATTGGTTCGGTCAATTCGCGGTTCCAAATTTTTATTTTTCAAATATTCTTCAATTTCTCTTCTCTCAACTTCAATCAAAGGCCTTATAATGTTGCCGTTTACAGGCTTTATGCCGACAAGCCCCTTAAGTCCTGTACCTCGTATTATATTCAATAGAACGGTCTCTGCTACATCATTTTTATTATGGGCTACAGCTATCTTATTTCCACCTACTTTTCTCAAAGTTTCCTCAAAAGCTCTGTACCTCACATATCTTCCTGCCTGCTCCTCACTCAAGCCCATCTTTTTAGCAATCCCTGGCACATCTTCTTCAAATAAAAAAAAGGAAAGCCCCAACTCTTCACACAAATCCGCCACATATTCTGCATCCTTTTTAGCTTCTTCTCCTCTTATCATGTGGTTTACATGAACCACGTAAAGCTCTAAAGCGAATTTTTCCTTCAAATTAAAAAGCACATCCAGCATGCAGAGAGAATCAGGACCTCCTGATACTCCCATGACAATTTTATCATTTTTCTCTATCATGTTGTACTTTTCGATGGTTTTCAAAACCTTCTCAATCATATCAGACCCCTGATATTTATAGTTGCGCTATATTATGATTATATACTATAGTTCGCCTTAAATCAAACATAAATCCTTTTCCAAATTTTTGCCACTATCACCGTCATATCGTCCTTAGGCATATTACCGCAACTTTCCAGGGACTTTCCCATTATATAGTCTGCCATCTCTTGGGGGCTTATAAAATTTGCTTCACTTATTATCTTCGAAAGTTGTCGCTCTTTATCCCCTTCATAGCATTCCAGTACCCCATCTGTAACTAGTATCACAAAATCCCCTTCTTTTAACTCTTTCTCATGAAGGTCCGCTTCAATATCTTCAAGAATACCTACAGGCAAAGAGCTAGACTCTATTACTTCTACTGAAGTACCTCTTTTTATGTAGCTTACACAAGCTCCAATCTTTACAAATTCAGCTTTACCAGTAAATTTATCGAAAAACATAATATCTATGGTAGAAAACATTTCTTCAGCTGACCTTAAAGCCAAGATAGAATTTAACATCTGTACCACAAGTTCTTTATCAAAACCGGCTTCTATAAACTTTTCTAAGAGGGAAATTGCTGTAGCACTCTCCTCTGCTGCTTTGTATCCTATTCCCATTCCATCACTCAAAGCCACTACATACTTCCCATTTTTAAGGTCCATAAACGAATGGGTATCGCCTGAAATCCTACTTTTTGACTTGCTAACCTTGCTAACCCCCGTAATTATCTGGAAACTTTCTGCTTTCGCAAAAGAAAGTACACATCTTCCCTTATAATCAATTCCATATATTTTATCCTTTTTCTCGTATCTTTCCCCCATTATCTCCGATATCAAAAAGGAAATCTTCCTTTCCAAATCTTTAGAAACATATCCTTCTTCTTTGTAGACTTTTACAACGCTTTCCCCCTCTGTTTCATATACCAACACATCTTCAACGGCTATTCCATTTTTGTCTAATTCCAACAAAATAGCCTGTTCAAGCTCGTCCTTAAAAGATATATTCATGTTTACCTCTTTCGCAATATCAGAAATAGCATTTGCCACTCCTTCGAGTTGAGCCGCAATAAGCCCTTTCGCATCTTTTAACCTTTCTCGCCACTGCATGCTTATCTTGTAAATGCCGAGATAGTATTTTGTATTCGACATAAGCTCAGAAAACCTTATGCACTTTCTAAACAGCCTATTCTCGCTTATATCTTTTCCCTTTTCCAAATGCTCCACCAATTCGAACATAGCTTTATAAGTGCTGTAAAAATCCCTATCCCAACAGTTTTTATACATGACACATTGAGAGCAGGTCCTATTTGCGATCTCTTCAAACAAATAAGAGATATCCTTGTGGTCCATTATCTTATCAGTAGACTGTTTAAATGTTTTAGAGAGTTCTTCGAAAACCTCTGAATATTCCTTTAATTTTACTGCAACTACTTCCTTCAATTTTCTGCTATAATCTCTATCATTTAAATTTTTATTTCCTTTAACTAATTTTTCTGCCTCTTTAATATATGTCTTCGGAAGAACTGCAAAAAGCAAAGAAGCCAAGACCATCTCATTAACGCCAATGCCGCTATCAAATTTTAAACCCGTATAGAACATCACTATAGCAGCTCCTATCACAAATCCTGTAATTGTGCCCATTTTATTTAACTTGCGAAAACTTCCACCCAAAAGCCCTCCAAAGGCTAAAACACCTATAACCGAAGGCATTTCCGCGTATGCCAGCACATTTAGCACTCCTATAGTAGTTCCTATCGCAGCACCAGCACCACTGCCACCTAAATAGCTTATAAAAAGCACTGTGAAAATTATAACCACATTCTTCAAGTCAAATTTCCATATACTTAAATTGTGAAGGCCCAATATGAAAACTGCAGTAAATATTCCAAGGGAGATGAGTTCCTCATTAGAAATCAATTTTCTTGCATTTCTGTTAACAAGAAAAGAAAGAGCATGGTTAAAGACAAACACCATCAGCATAGCAATAATCGCCTCATATAAACTTAAAAAGACATCAAAATATAAAAAATTATAGGAATAGCTAAAGACAAGCCCTGAGGCAAAAAGTGAAAAGAAAGTAATGAAGGAAGCTTTTGCTACATTAGAAGATTTGACTCTGAAAAAAAGCTCCAATACAAAAATCACAGCCATGCTCAAAATGTACTTACTGATATTAATACCCGGCACCGTTATTAAAGCAAGGATCACTCCTAAACTCACAAAAAAATACTTTTTTCTGTAAGCCACCATAGCAGCAAAAAATGCTACTCCAAAAGGAAAAAGCACATAGGAAACAGATGCCCTTCCCAATATAAAAGCAAAAACCAAAAATAAAGCCGAATTTAGAATGTTTTTATAAAATCCTTTGTCGACATTTTCGCTAAACCTACCTTTTAAAGCCTTTTTATGCGTAAATACATTTATGCCCTGCATACCTCCACCACCTTCTATTTTTTCTAAATTATACCATAAAGGTGGTGGATTTATTTGCTACTTTTTGTACCTTTTTTATTTTTTCTTTTCGACATAAAAAAATAAAAAGCCTTTAAAGGCTTTTCCTGAAATAAAAATGGTGACCCCGACGGGATTCGAACCCGTGTTACCGCCGTGAAAGGGCGGTGTCTTAACCACTTGACCACGGGGCCTCAAAGCCATTTTTTATTTTATCATATTTTTTCTTGTTGTCAACAACAAAAATTTACTCTAAAAGACTGGCTTCACGGCCATAAAAATATCTGTCCTTTCAGAAGGTTTTATCTCTCCTAGTATCCCATGTTCTTTTTCAAGATAAAAAGCTATATCAGTAATGCTGATATTTGCCTCGTGATGACTACCTCTCTTTCTGTGACTCTCCTCCACAACTTTCTTGCCGTATTCGTTGAGTTCAGATACAAGAATTTTCCCTCCTTTTTTGCACACCCTCACCATCTCATCCAAAACCCTCTTATAATCCCTCATATGATGAAGTGCGTTGTAAATTGCTACTACATCAAAGGTTTCCTCTAAAAAAGGAAGCGAATGCCCATCCCCCATCATGAGAATAACTTTTCCTTCCATTTCTTTTTCTCTTATGAACTCTCTTGCCCTTTTTAATGCTTCTAAACTTTCATCCAGAGAAACCACATCATACCCATATTCAGCAAGACCCGAAGCCATTCTGCCTCTTCCCGTGCCTATATCAAGTGCAAGTCCACTGCCTTTTCCCAGCATTTCCAGAGCATCTTGCACGTCCTTTTCCATGCCAATCACCTCGTGTTTTTATAAAAAATCCTTTCATAACCCTAAAAAAAATGATATAATATCGAAATGTAAGCTGATTTATTTTTTAAATAACATCTTGTTGCGCATCCTTCGTGCTTAATAAAATCACTCCTCCATAATTTAAATGCGGTATTTTTGTACCGCATCCTTTTTTGTCCCCGATATGCCCCCGTATGGTATAGGGTTCTGCCAAGAGTAGTATATCACAGTCCTCCCTTCTTTGTAAATACCCCTAATTTCAATGAATTTCTTCAGTCAAATTCCCCACCTCATAGCTTTTGCCAAAATAATTCGTACCCCAAACTCCCATCAATATCATGATAGCTCCAACCACATGGTACCAACGAAAAACCTCATGCCCTATAGTTACTCCTGCTATAATGGAAATCACTGTAGTTAAATTAGCAAAAACAGAGGCTTGAGAAGCAGGAAGCTTAGAAAGCGCATAATTATTGAGAAAATATGCAACGATTGAGGATAAAATCCCCAAGTAAAGTACTGGAATTAACACTTTATAATTAGTCACACTGGAAAAGTAACTTGAAAGGCTATTTCCTCTTATCACTTTCTCAATTAAATTCAAAATATTAAAAGAGATAGCCCCAAACCACATCATAACAAATGTTATCTCTATAGGAGAAAAAACAGTGGAAAATTTTCTTGCCAGAATCGTGTAAAAAGCCGCAGACAAAACCGCTCCCAGCAAAAATAAAAATCCTAAGAGAGAACTTTTCCCACCTTCTGACCCGGTCATAAAAATTATGAATATAACGCCTGCTACAGATAACAAAATAAACAAAAGCTGGTACAAAGAAGGCCTTTCATTTAAAAATATCACCGCAAGGATTGTCACTGCAACAGGAATCAAGGCTATCATTAGCCCCGAAAGAGAAGAAGAAGTATACTTTATACCGTAAGTCTCGAAGACAAAATATATAAAAGGTTCTGCCAAAGACAATAAAAGCAATGGCTTCACATCTTTCCCTCTGTAGTTTAACTTAATTACACCAAAAGCCCAGAGAAGCGTTATGACAATAGATGCTAAAAGAAACCTATATGATATAAGCTCCAAAGGAGATGCCACTTCAAGCCCCATAGAGGTAAACATAAAAGAAAATCCAAAAATTGATGCCATTCCTATTCCCGCTAAATAAGGATAATAGGCCTTTATCCTCTCCAATTTAACACCCCCACATTTTTTAAAGCACCGAATATAATTATATAACACTTCCCCCAAAAAATAAAACCCCAGACAAAGGGGACGGTTCCTCCTGTCTGAAAATTTCAGACAGGAGGAACCGTCCCCTTTGTCTGAAAAAGTTCTGTCACAAAATTGGTTTTAGATGTGTTATTATTAGTGAAAAGGGACAGGGGAGGTGTTAAAAATAGAGGAGAGTTTCAAAGATATCTTTGAAAGGTATTATCCAAAAATTTTAAAACAGATATCCTGGATTGTAAAAGATGAATTTAAGGCTGAAGACCTCGCACAGGAGGTATTCATAAAGTTATTAAAAAAGCCTCCCCGGCACAATGAAAATATAGGAGGTTGGCTTTCAAAAGTGGCTATCAATCATGCATTAAACTATCTTCGAACAGAAAGAAGCACAAAAATAAGAGAAATAGAAGCCTTCCAGCAGAATGAAGAAAAACTTTTGGAAGGCCCTGAAGAAATAGCTATAAAAAATTTTGAAAAATCAAAGGTGAAAGAAATTCTATTAAAAATGAATAAAAGAGACATGATGTGTTTAATACTTAAGCATTCAGGTTACAGTTATGAAGAAATAGCGGTAGCTTTGGGAATTAAAAAATCTTCCGTAGGAACAACCATTGCAAGAGCTCAGAAAAAATTCAAGGAATTATACGAAAAGGAGGTGTAAAAGTATGTGCTACGATGAAGGAACTCTTCAGGCATATTTAGATGGAGAATTAGACAAACTCACCTCAAAAAATATAGAAGAGCATGTAAAAACCTGCAGCACGTGCAGGCAAAAATTAGAAGAACTAAAGTTTATAAACGAATTTACAGCAAATACCTTAAAGACTTCCGATATAGATTTAAATAAGGCATGGATGGCTTTTAATGAAAAATTGAGCAAAGAAAATAATAAAAGAAAAGGAGTGGTATCCTTGTTTACAAAGTACAAAAAGGCTATTGCCGCTGCTTTAATAGTAGCATTTATAGCGGCCTCAGCCTTTTTCCCGCCCCTTAAAAATGCGGAAGCCAAACTTTTAAACATATTCAGGCTTGACAAGATGCAGGTCATAACAATAACCCCAGAGGATATTACGCAAATCCAGAATCAGTTCTATGACAAAGGTATAAAAAATATAAGCCTTAAAGACTATGGAGAGATTATAAAAGACGGTTCTTCAGAAGGGCGTCAAATTTCTCCTGATGAACTTGACAAAGTAAAATCTGAACTTGGATATGAAATAAAACTTCCAGCAGATGAAAATTTTGAAATAAAGCATGCGTACATCTCAAAAATTGAAGGCTTAGAGTTTATATTAAAAGTTGACAAAATAAATGAGCTAATTAAAACATTTGGCGGCACACACCTTTTCCCAACAGAACTTGATAGGAAACCCATTATTATAAATTTTGGCAGGGCAATTGATATGGATTTACAGAAAAAAGGCAGTGAAAAAATCCAAATTGTGCTTGACATAGTAAAAACTCCGGAAATAGTGGTGCCAGAAGGGGTAGATGTAGATAAAGTAATTGACGCTTTAATAAACCTCCCATTTTTACCCGAAAATATAAAAAGACAAATAGCCAGCGTAACTGACTGGAAAGAGACATTGCCAATACCAATGCCTATGGATAACAACACCGAAATTAAAGAAATAACCCTTCGCGGAAATAAAGGCATTCTAATTGTGGAAAAATCCGGACCTTATTTTGTAACTTTGGGATGGACTGAAAATGGAGTTATGTACAACCTCACAATTTGGCCAAATCCTACAGGGGACAAACAGAATTCTCTTTTAAAAGAAGAGGCAATAAATACATTAATTCAAATCGCAAATTCAATGAGGTGATCAGATGGTTTTAGAGACAAAAAATCTAACAAAGCAGTTTAATGGAAAAGGCGGTTTCAAAGAAGTTTCTCTCTTTGTGGAAAAAGGTCAGGTCTTTGGATTTTTGGGACCAAACGGTGCTGGAAAGACCACTTTTGTAAAGACCATGGTGGGGTTTTTGCACCCCACCTCTGGTTTTGCATGGATTTTAGGGAAACCCATAGGCACTGTAGAGTTCAGAGAAAAAGTGGGATTTTTACCTGAAAATTTTAGATATCACGACTGGATGACAGGAAAAGAGCTTTTGAGCTTCCATGCTGAGCTTTATAAAATAAAAAATTCAGGCAAAAAAATTGATGAACTTTTAGAATTGGTAAAACTCAAAGGTCATGAAAATAAACTTATCAAAAATTACAGCAAAGGAATGCAACAGAGAATTGGCATTGCAATAGCCCTCTTAAATGACCCCGAAATAGTGTTTTTAGATGAACCTACTTCGGCTTTAGACCCTGTTGGAAGAATTGAAGTAAGAGAAATCATAAAACAATTAAAATCGCAAGGCAAAACTGTTTTTCTAAACAGCCACCTATTAAGTGAAGTAGAAATGGTATGTGACAAAGTAGCTATAATAAATCACGGTAGAGTAATAGCTCAAGGAAAACTGGATGACTTATTAAAAGAACACACCCATGTAGAAATGATTGTATCAGACTATAATTCAGAGTTGATTGAAAAAATTTCTCGCTTATCAAAAGAATTTCAATTTAAAGAAGGTAAGCTCTCTTTTAAAGTAGAAGACAGAGAAAAAATACCAATTATAGCTAAAATGGCGATAGAAGCCGGTGCCAAGCTATATCAATTAAATACCCAAACTTCTTCACTGGAAGATTTATTCATAAACTTGATTGGAAAGGATGAGGTTTCGTGACAACCATAATAAAATACACCTTTAAAGAGATGCTAAAAAAACGGGCTTTTCTATTGGTCTTTATCTTATCCCTCCTCTACCTTTCCATATACGCTTTTGGATTGAGCAGAATATTTGATCGCCCTTCAAGTTCTATATTCGACATAATAGTTGAATCACAAATTTTATCTGCTGGTCTTTTCTTTGCAAACTTTATAGTAGCTTTCCTCGTGGTTCTAACGTCTGTAAATGCCATATCTGGAGAAATAGAAAGCGGCACTATATATTCTATTTTGTCTAAACCTATAAAAAGATATGAACTGGTATTGGGGAAATTTATAGGGTTAGGCACCATGATTGTAATATACAGCTCCATCATGTTTTTGTCTGTAGTAGGTTTGAACATTTGGTTTGGCTCTAAAATAAATTTCGGATGGGATAACATTTTAAAAGGTCTCTTTTTCTTTGATTTAGGCCCTATTGTATTTTTAGCTCTTATAATCGCCTCAAGTTCAATTTTTTCTACTGTAAACACAGGAATAATCGCCATTATGGCCTATGGAATCGCTCTTGTTGGAGGAGTCTTAGAACAAATTGGATATGCAATAAAGCAAAGCCCGGCAGGAACATTAGCCTCAAATTCTGGAGAAGGCTTGATTAACGCTGGCATTCTCACAAGCCTCATACTCCCCACCGATGTGATATATAGGAAAATGATAGCAGTCCTTCTTACAAAAAGCAGCGGAATAAGCTTTTTAACTCAAGGTTTCTTTGGCGGCATGTCTCAACCCAGCATTTACATGTTCATATACATCTTCTTCTACGTCGTATTTCTCCTCTATTACGGTGCAAAGCGCTTTTCACAAAGAGACTTATAAAAGGCGGTTTTACCCGCCTTTTAACTTTTTAAGCCCTTCTAAACAATAACCCAGACCAAACCATTCACAATCCTTACATATATTCATCATCTTTTCCTCTGTCATCCTTTCACTGATTTTATTTACAATATCCCTATACCTTACTAACTCCCCCACTTCTATGCCCAAAACTTTTAAAACAGCCATATCTCTTTTCCTTACACTTCCAGGATAATTCTCTATTTTGCATTCCCCATTTATATTATTTGGGCAAGCGGCGCAGATGTTATCCACATTATCCACAACTTTTATCAACATATCCTGTTCATTATTTAATTTTTTAATAATACCATCCATATTTTTAACAAATTCTTCATCATAACCAAGCCCTCTAAATCCTAAAATACACAAAAAGTGATGCCCTCTTATCTCCATTTTTACACCCCTCATGCATCTTTTTTTAAATTATATCACATCTTTCAATAATACCTTTTCAAAAATTTTTGTACTCGAAAGAAGGAATTTGTACAAAAATATAGAATATATTATGTAGTAAAATTAGTGTACAAGTAAAGGAGATGTCTATTATGGATGGACTTATGACCGCCGTGGTAAAACAATACCCCAAAGAAGGGGCAGATATAGTAAAAAAGGAAATACCAAAGATAGGCCCTGATGAAGTTTTGATAAAAGTTAAAGCTACCTCTATTTGCGGCACAGACGTTCACATATACGTCTGGAATGAATGGGCAAAAAGTAGAATAAAACCTCCAAAAACGATGGGACACGAATTTGTAGGAGAGGTTGTAGAAATTGGAGAAAATGTCACATCAGTAAAAGTAGGTGACTTAGTAAGCGCAGAAACCCATATAGTATGCGGAAAATGCAGAGCCTGTCGAACCGGCAATGCTCACATATGTGAAAATACCCTCATTTTAGGTGTTGACACAGATGGAGCCTTTGCAGAATACATTAAAGTCCCCGAAAGCAATGTATGGATAAACGACAAAAACATGCCTCTTGAGATACTGTCCATACAAGAACCCCTTGGAAATGCGGTTCACACTGTTTTTTCGGGAGACATAGTCGGTAAATCTGTAGCCGTCATAGGATGTGGTCCAATAGGGATGATGGCAATACCACTTCTCAAAAGAACAGGCGCCGCAGCAATATTTGCGATTGAACCTGCTGACTACAGGAGAGAACTGGCACACAAGCTTGGGGCAACAAGAGTTATAAATCCTCTCCGCGAAGACGTTGTCAGCATAATAAAAAGCGAAACAGAAGGCTACGGCGCAGATGTAGTTTTGGATTTTTCAGGTAATCCAACCGCCATACGGCAGGGCCTGGAATATATCGCAAAAGGAGGCAGAATGTCTATTTTAGGCCTCCCTGACAATGAAGTCTCAATTGACATCACAAATAATGTGGTATTCAAAGGAATCACTATACAAGGCATAACTGGAAGAAGGATGTACGATACCTGGTACACCGTAAAGGGATTACTAAAATCGGGACTTGCAGAAGATTTAAAACCAATAATTACTCATACATTCCCTCTTACCGAATACCAGAAGGGAATGGAACTCATGATAAAAGGGCAGTGCGGTAAAGTCGTATTATATCCGTAAAGGAGTGATTTTAATGCCGCTTTCACGAATAACTCAGGTTTTAGCGCAGGAATTAGAAGACTTAAAGGCAGAAGGACGAGCAAAAGGAAAGGAATTTATAGTAGTTGACGTGAAAAAACCCCAAAACGGAAAAGGACCGCGATTTTTCTTAAAAGGATATGGTGATAAAGAATTTATAAGGATGAATTCCAACTCCTACCTCGGAATGCAATTTAATGATGAAGTAATAAAGGCTGAAGAAGAAACCGCAAGGAAATTCGGTGTAGGTCCCGGCGCAGTGAGATTTATAAGCGGCACCTACGCAACCCACAGAGACCTTGAAAAAAGGCTGGCTCGGTTCCATCAAAGGGAAGATGCAATGATTTTCAGTTCTGCATATATGACTGTAGTGGGAATAATATCTTCACTCACAACCCCTGAAACAGGTATAATAAGCGATGAACTGAATCACAACTGTATTATAAACGCCATAAGGCTTTCACGACCTAAAGAAAGATATGTATACAAACATCTAGACTATGAGGATTTAGAAAACGGCATAAAAAGCCTTATTGGTAAGGTAAAGCGGGTAATAGTGGTAACTGATGGAGTATTCAGCATGAGAGGAGACTATGCGAATTTGAAAAAAATAGAAGAAATCACTTCCAAGTATGACGAAAATTTCGAAGAAAATATAGTAACAATTGTGGACGATTCCCACGGTGTTGGAGCATTTGGCGATACAGGAAGAGGTACAGAAGAAGTAACAGGCGGGAGAGCAGACCTACTCATTGGCACTATGGGAAAAGCTTATGGGGTAAATGGAGGATATGTAGTATCTAATGAAGTTATCACGACTTACCTTAGGGAAAAAGCAATAACCTACATTTACTCTAACCCCATCACTCCTTCAGAAGCAGCTTCTGTATTAAAAGTCTTAGAGATAATAGATAGCGATGAAGGCAAGAAGAAGCTCTCCCATCTGAAGGAGATGGCTAAGAGATTTAGAGAAGGGCTTTTAAATTTGGGATATGAGACTGTGGTAAGTGAACATCCTATAGTACCTCTCCTGGTGAGAGATACAAAAAAGACAATAGAGTTAGTAAATTATCTTATAGAAAACGGCATACTAGCAACGGCAATCACTTATCCAGTAGTGCCCAAAGGAGATGAAAGCATCAGATTCCAGATAAATGCGGACCACACTCCTTCTGATATAGACTACGTTTTAGAAGTCTTAAAGCTTTATAAAGAAAAAAATAATTAAAGCCCCTTCTTCGGGGGCTTTTTCTATAGACAAACCCTCTTTCATGTGATATAATTAGAAAGAAAAATTGAAAAAACCCTTTAATTTAGCCCAGTGAGGCTAAAAAGGAGGATATAAAAAGTTCCTCCTTGGGGGTTTTTCAGTAACCCATAATAAAGGAGGTTTTTTTATGCCTAATAAAGTATACGAAATTGAAGAAACACCGCCTATAAAACAAATGGTCCCATTATCCTTTCAGCACGTCTTTGCGATGTTCGGAGCAACCATTTTAGTACCTCTCTTGACAGGCCTTGACCCCTCGGTAACCTTATTTACCTCAGGCCTTGGAACACTGATATTTCACCTCATGACAAAAGGGAAAGTTCCCGCTTATCTTGGTTCATCTTTCGCCTTCATAGCTCCCATAATAGCAGCAACAAAACAATTCGGCCTAAAAGGCGCCTTCTTCGGCATGTTCGCAGCTGGACTCGTATACGTGGTGGTTTTCATAATAATAAGCCTGACAGGGATTGACTGGCTAGAAAAACTGCTCCCTCCTGTAGTAGTAGGACCTGTAGTGATGATAATAGGTTTATCCCTTGCTCCTGTAGCAATAGCTCAAGCGCAAAAAGATTTAGCTACAGCTCTATTTACAGCGGCATTAATAATCATCTTCAGCATGTTTGGAAAAGGCTTTATAAAAGTGATTCCAATCCTTTTAGGAACAATAGGTGGATATATATTTGCCATAACAAGAGGCCTTGTAGACTTCGGACCTGTTGCAAAAGCTTCATGGATTGCAATTCCCAAATTCTCCTTCTTAACAGGACATGCTCCTGAGGTCGCATGGGGTGCTGTAGCACTGGTTGCACCTCTAGCACTGGTCGCTATAATCGAAGACCTGGGACATGTTCTGGTAATAGGAAATATAGTTGAAAGAGACCTCATAAAAAATCCTGGATTTCACAGGGTAATGTTAGGAAATGGCCTTGCAACTTCAATCGCAGCACTTTTTGGCGGACCACCGAGCACAACTTACGGCGAAAACATTGGAGTCCTCGCAATAACAAGAGTCTACAGCTCAAGAGTAATTCAAGGAGCAGCAATCATTGCAATACTTTTAAGCTTTATACAAAAAATAGGCGCTTTGATAGAAGTAATACCCCAGGCAGTAATGGGTGGGGTGACTATAATCCTCTTTGGAATGATTGCAGCAGCAGGTATGAGGACACTTGTAGAAAACAAAGTGGATTTTTCAGACAGCAGAAACTTAATAATAGCTTCTGTAATATTAACATTAGGAGTAGGCGGTATAAAAATACCCTTGGGCAATTTTGTGTTCGAAGGAATAGGCCCTGCCACTTTAGCAGGAATACTTCTAAACCTTGTCTTGCCCAAGATAAATCTGGGAAAAGAAAAAATGACTGAAAAAGTTAAAAGTGCAAAAGAAGCTGTCCAGAAAGCGTAAAAATAAAGCCCTCTAAATCTCAAAAGAGGGCCCTTATCACTTTTTTACCTCTATTCCTACTCCAAAAAGCCTATTCTAAGGCATATATACATCAAATTCATAATCAAATTCATTAAGGATTTTCTTTTTTTAAATTTGTCAAGTTCACCTTTTATGACCTCTGAAATAATTTTCTCTAAATATTTTCTATACCTTGATATTTTCTTACATATTCTTCAATTAACTTTCTATTATATTCTGGCCCACCATCAATATTATCACTCATATAAATGGGAGGCGTATATCCTAATGCTAACATAACTTTTACTGCTTCCACCATCGTAGCTTGCAAAAGTGCTATAGCAGCTATCGTAGAAACTGGTCCTACTTTTACTGGTAATCCGTTAAATTCTATGGTAGCATCTCCTTCTTTTACACAATTGTCTAAAACCACATCTGCAAATTGGTATAAATTTTTCCCCAATGAATGCCTTGATTTTAGTTTTTTAGAAACATTTAAAGAAGTAACTGCTATTATTCTGTTCCCCTTTTGTTTTATAAAATCGGCTACTTCTATTATTAGAGGATTCCTACCTGAATTAGAGATAATAATAAAACAATCATTTGGAGAAAAGTGATATCTTTCCATTAACTTATATCCAACACCCTCTATTCTCTCATATAATCCTTTAGAAGGCTCTTCAATAACTTTTACAGGAACTAATCCTCCAGCTCTTTCTGTTATCTCTACAGCTACTATAAATGAATGTCCACTTCCGAAAGAATATACAATCCCTCCATTCATGATAGAATGCGCAACAATCTCACTCGCTTTTTTTATATTTTCACCTTGAGTAGTCTTAATCTCTCTAATTAGGTTTTCGACTCCTTCAAGATATCTTATCCCTCCCACTTAATACCACCGTCCCAAATATTCATCTTAAAACAAACTTTATTATGACTTTTATTATTTAATCTTTTACTTCAGATAAAATCTTATATTAAAATTTTGAATAATGATAAAACTAAAGCAACCACAAATATCCCTATAATTAATTTATTTGGAGTAACTCTTTTTCTTAAAAACCAAACTAACACAAATGTTGTAATAAGAGGTAACATACTTGGCATAATATCATCTAACATTTCTTGTACCTTTAATACTTTATCTCCAACAGTAAGTGCTAAACCCGTTTTTACATTAACCCATTGTGCTACTAACACTCCAAGAACCATAAGTCCAAGAACTGAAGAACTTTCTGCAATTTTTTGTACTATATTAGTTTCTTTAATATCTTTCAATATTCTCATTCCCGCATTATAACCATATAGAAGGGAATACCATCTAAAACTAAAATTTATTATATTCCAAGCTAGTAAAAATATTATTGGACCTAGAATACTTCCTTGGAGAGCAAAAGCCGCACCTATACCTGCAAGCAAAGGACGTAAAGTTCCCCAAATCAATGAATCTCCTATTCCTGCAAAGGGTCCCATAAGACCAACTTTAACATTATTAATTGTTCCTTCTAAACTACCGGTTTTGGCATTTTGTTCTTCTAATGCTATTGTAACTCCTAATATTGGATTCATCATCCATGGATGTGAATTATACATTTCGAGATGTCTTTTCATGGCTCTTTGCCTTTGTTCATCATCAGAATATAACTTTTTTATTATCGGACTCATAGAAAAAAGGAAACCTAAAGCTTGAAATCTTTCGTAATTAATAGAAGCCATATCAAATAAGGAACGCCAAAAAACTTTTTTCAAATCATCTTTGGTTATCTTTTGAACAGTGGCTCCGGAGTTATTGATTGTCATCTCATATCCCTCCCACTTTAATAATCTTTTTAAATTTCTTCAAATTCTTTTACTTTTGATTTCTCATTTAACATATTTATGTGAATAAAAGCAAGAGCCAAACCAATTAATGCTATACCTAAGAGACTTCCTTTAAAGAATGCTGCTAGCGTAAATCCTAGTACAAAGTATGGTAACAATTTTTTGTTGCTCATCATTACATATAACATCGCAAATCCAAGCGCAGGCAACATACCTCCTGCGACAGTAAGCCAATTAGTAACCCAGTGGGGCATTCTTTCTACCATAGCCTTAACCGCATCTACCCCAAAAAATATCGCTAGGAAAGCCGGAACAAATCCTTGTAAGAAGAATAAAAATGAACCTAAATATTGTAATCTATCGGTTCCTTTCAAATCCCCCTTTACAGCATACTGATCTGCTTTATGCATTAAACCGGAATTTATAGTCCAAATTAGCATTTGTAACATTTGAGCAACCATCGCTACAGGTATAGCTAAAGGAACAGCCACTTTGGAATCCAAACCTGAAAGAATTGCTAATGCTGTTGCAATGGCAGTAGCAGATGTTGCATCTGGTGGTATCGCAGCACCGACAGGAATAACTCCTAAATAAATCATTTCGATAGAGGCCCCTATAAAAAGTCCTGTTTTCACATCACCTAATACAAGTCCCATTACTGTTCCTGCTACTAAAGGCCTTGAAATCATTGTATGCCCCCATCCATAAATGTCCCATTCAAGAATACCAGCCACTAACGCAACCAGCAAAGCTGTACCTATTAAACTCATTTTTATCTCCCTCCTTAGATTTTTTCAATTTCTTAAAATTAAAAAACCATTCACAAAGAAACATATTTAGTAAGAGGCTCTTTTTCATTCATCGGCGCCACTTGATAGAATAATTCCACCCCCTTTTCCTTAAGGAATTTTAAATCTTTTATATCATTTTCATCTAGAGAAAGAGCTTTGTTATATTGAGTTTTCCCTTCAGAGTAATATATCCCCCCAATATTTAGGCTAGGGATATTGATTCCTTCTTTCACAAGCTGAACAGCTTCCTTAATATATTTGAACACTACCATTGTTCTTTTACCTTTAAAATACTCTTTCTCTATAAGTTCTTTTGCTTTTTTCACTGAACAAACTGTCAATTTCACACCTGGGGGAACTGCTAATTCTAATAAATTTTTTTGAAACTCATCATTAACTACTTCATCGCTTATTACTGCAATTTCATCTACGTTTAACAATCTCGCCCATGCTATCGCTATTTGACCGTGGATTAACCTGCCATCTACTCTCCAAAATATAATTCCCATATACTCTCCCCTCTTTTAACTTTTTATATTTAATTTTTAACTTTTATTTACTCAACCAAGGTACATTACCGTAATATTTTCTCTTGCAATTTCTACAATTTTTTGTATAATTTTGCTATCTAATTCCTCAGAAGACGTTAACAATATTTCTAATAACATGGGTAAATTGATTCCGGCAATCAAATAAAATTTATAATCTTGTAACAAAGAAACTGCTGCATTAAAAGGGGTACCTCCTTTTAGATCCGTTAGAACAACTACATTATTTTCTCTATTGTCAAGTAATTCAATTTGGAACCTTATTTTTTCTTTTATAGTTTCCATACTGTCATAGGGATAAAAATCAATTATATCGACATAAGAATCAACGGTATCTCCTAATATTAACTTTGCGCTCTCCACAAAAGCGCGAGCAAGGGGACCATGAGTAACTATAATAACCTTCAACTTAACAGCCTCCTTGAAATCATTCTAAAATAAAATTAGTATAATTTCTCTAATACAGCTTTTGCAGTTTTGCTAAGCATGTTTACGGCCTGATCTTTAAGCCTTACAGCCACTGCAGTGTACAAAACATCCAAAATATGAAGCTGTGCTATTTTTGAGGTTAAAGCACCACTTCTCAACGGGGTTTCTTTTGCAGAAGTAAGCAATACAATATCTGCAACGGAAGTAATTGGAGAACGAGCATAATTTGTTATGGCAATCACTTTTGCTCCAGCTTCTTTTGCTAATTTACAAGTCTCTACTGTATCTTTTGTACTTCCAGAAAAAGATATCCCTACAGCTACATCTTTTTCTGTCAAACTAACAGCAGAAATAGCTTGAATATGAGCATCCAGATTGGCATCTACATTTAATCCAAGTCTCATAAATTTGTATTTAGCATCTAGTGCTGTATATCCTGATGCTCCTACACCATAAAATTGTATCTTTCTGGCATTTATAATGGCATCTACTGCTTTTTCTAATTCACTCAATGAAAGTAATTTAACAGTATTTGATAATGCTAATGTGTTTTCCGTAGTAATTTTTTGCACTAATACTTCTAGTGGGTCATTAAAGGAAATATTCTCATGTATACTGGTCTCAGGTTCTGCAATTTCTTTTGCAATATTAAGCTTAAACTCCTGAAAACCTGATAACCCTATTCTCCTACAAAATCTCACTATTGTAGTCTCTCCAGTCCCACATTTTTCAGCTAATTCTGTAATAGAAAGGTATATTACTTCAGGCACATTTTCTAACACGTAATCTGCAACTTTCTTCTCTGCTTTTGTAAGAGAATTGTAAATACTTTGTATTTTTAATATTACATTGCCATTATTTTGCTCTGACATTTGAATATCTCCTTTCTTTGATAAAAGTTACAAACCTTTTTGTAATTTCATGAGGACGGGTAATAGCAGTACCTACAACAACTGCATACGCTCCCTTTTCTAAGGCTTTTACAGCTTCCTCCGGAGTCCATATTCTACCTTCTGCTATTATTGGGACATTTACCTTTCTCGCCAATCTTTCTATTAACTCATAATCTGGGCCTTCCAATTCCGGACTATATTCTGTATAACCTGATAATGTAGTGGAGATTAGATCAAAACCCAGCTTTTCCGCCTCTATACCTTCCTCGTATGTTGAAATATCTGCCATAACCAATATTTTTGGATATTTCTCCTTTATCCTTTTTAAAAACTCTCCCGTTGTTAAACCACCCGGCTTATAAGCTTTAGTAGCATCAATTGCAACAATATCCGCTCCTGCTTCTATAACTTTATCCACTTCTTCCATTGTTGGAGTTATATAAGGGGCATATCCTTCGTATCTTTTCTTTATAAGCCCTATTACTGGAATACTTACCTCTTTCTTTATTGCAACAATATCCTCATAACCATTTGCTCTAATTGCTACTGCTCCTCCAATCTCCGCAGCTTTAGCCATCTTCGCCATGATAAATGGGCTATGGAGAGGTTCACCTTCTAAAGCTTGACATGAGACTATTAAGCCGTTTTCTAATTTTTGTATTATATCCATCTGCATCCCTCTTTGTTTTTAAATTTCTTTTTACTTTGTTTTCTATTAAATTATATTCGACATAAAATGAAAAATTCCTCCTTTTAAAATATAAAAAAAGAAAAATTTTTTTATGAGAAATATATGTCTTACCAATACAACAAAAAAGAGCCTATACAACTTAGTACAGGCTCTTTTAATTATCTATAATCTCCCAAAAGTTTTATATAATCCTCTAAAGTTCCATCCTCCAAACAGGTCTCTATGATTTTTCTGCCGAGAGGATTAAGCTCTGGAACTAAGAATTTCTTTAATTCTCTCTTAAAAAATTCATTTAAAATCTGTGCTCCTTTATCATACCCCTCTTCCCCGACTTCGGGCTGTCTGTTCACTTGCAGTAATTCCTTCGGTATAAAGTTTCCATTTATTTTAAGGGTGTTCAGGGCATATCCTAAAAGGCTACTTTTCGCTGGTGTAACTTGATCTGGTCTAAATCTTACACTTCCTCTTCTTGCAAGATATTCACGGGCTATCCATTCGGGCATAAACCCTACTTTCCACACCCCTATATATTGGTTTGGAACGAGAATATACCTTGTGCCGGGAGTATTTATAATCTGTTCTAACAAAAGATTTGCGTGCGTGACCATTTTACCCGTAGCAAAGGGCCAGTAAGACCCTACTCCTTCACTCTCCAATCCTTCTGCACCAACGATGCTCGGGTTTGCATGGCCTCTCGGTGCAACCAGTCTCCACAGCCAGCCAAGTGCAGGCGGAAGCAGGTGAACCATTCCTATTATGCCGTAAGAAGGTTTCTCTCTGGAAGTAGGAGGAGTTCTAACACCAAAGCTCCTTATGTCTACTTCTACAGGCTCGTCAACTACATTAGGCATAAATCTCCTCGGCATTATAACCCTGGGGTTAGGACAGGGCTTGCCAGGAGCGTCCATAATATGTTCCCATATGAGGCAGGTAGATTTAGGAACGCCGTCAATATTCAAGAAAATCAAAGGCTCTGGCGGATATATGCATAATTTTTCAAAATGGGGATCTGTCCCATACTCATTTATATGATCTACTCGTATAAACCAACCCTTTTCTGCGTCCTTTATAACTAGTTTTTTCCCCTGCTGCAGGGCTGGATGACACAAAGCCATATCGTCTGTAATTGGCTGTAGCTCGCAAGCCTCTTTTAAATCCACATAAATCTCTTCCCCTGTAACGATATTTTTTGCCACCTTTATGCGCCCATCCGGTTCTCTGTGAATTTGCTCTAACATTTCACTTTTTCCGCCGCCACTTGCTCCTTCATGCATTATAGTCAGCATATTATCATAAGGAGTAATCACCCTTACAGCTGAAGCATGAGCAGTAATCCAACCCTCTTTTTCTCCAATTGTGAGAAGCACTCCGTATATTCCCTTCTTAGCACTCGGACCAAGGTACAAATTATATGAAAAAAGTTCGTGTAAATTTTTCAATCGGTTGTGCACAACGACCTGTTTTCCGTTAAAATGAGTATGTCTAAAAGGAGGAGCTAAATATACTATGGCTCTCGGTGTAAAACCTTCAGGAATTTCATTTGCTGGAATAAAACCCTGTATATCGGCTAAAGCTGTAGCAAAAAAACCTGCATTTTCTGGAGCAATTAAAAGGGAAGGATAGCCCAGTTCTTCACCGCCGGACATAAAAGGCATCACAATTAATTTCTGGCCTTTTAACCACTCAAAAGTCTCTTTGCGCAATGTATCAAAATCATAGCCGTACCTATCTTTAAAGCGCGGCTTATCTGTCTCTCCTTCATCCGCTACAACAAGACAATCAGGTTCTCTTCTTCTCATGTAAGGTTCCGGAAAATTGACAGCCAAACCATTTTTGCATTTGGCAACTGTACCTTCTAATACTCTCCCCTTCCCAGGGACTTCATATACTATTTCGAACCAGTCTTCTTTTCCCCCCATAGAAATCTCTAAGAGGTGATCTCGACTCTCTGGAATTGTAATAGATGAAGCTTTTTCTATTATCTCTCTGACTTCTTGTAGCAAATTTACTCTATTTAGAAAATAATCAACCGCTTCCTCCGCCTTTGTGACTGTAATCCCCACTTATACCACCTCACAGCATTAAGTATAAGAGTATTATACAATATTTTTGCCAAAATTGCAATTTCAAAATTTAATTTTGCAAAATATCTATAAATAAAAGGTTATCTCTACACATGTGTCTGCAATATTCGTACATTTCCTCTGTAATCTTTTACATTGGTGAAAGTTGTTTATCTTAAACTTGCAATTAAATTAGTACCAGCTACTAAAAAAATAGCACCCCTTCAAAGGGTGCCTACTTTACTCACTTTTTTGAAGCTCTTTCTGAAGACCTTTTAGCTTTAAAACGTAATTCATTTCAAAGACTGCAGCTTCTATTAATTTATCTATCTCTTCATCAGTAAGCTTATTCCCAATGACTTTTTTCAAAAGTTTAAAAACCTGTTCTTTCTTAATAGGACCATTGCCTGGACCTACTTGCTGTTCAACAGCCTGCACAAAAGCCTTTGCTATTTCATAGTACCTTTTTAATTTTTCCATTCCTATTTTTGTGCTCAAATAGTCAATAAGATAACCTAAAACGACCATTACAAGAAGCTGTATTCCTGCTGTTAAAATAGTCATTATCAATTCCTTCATTTCATTCCCTCCAATAATTTTATTATTACAGAAGCAAACTCGCCCCATGTGACATAACTTTTAGCATCATACACTTTATTAATAATACCTTTAGCCTTTAATTTTTGAATTGCGCTCTCTCCCTCTTCAAACTTGGTTTTCAGAAAATCTTCAATCCCTACTGCTATAGCTTCAGCAAAGATGCTATCTTTCTCTAAAAGCAATTTAAGGTCATCTGGGTTTGACATAAAGGCAAGTTCCACTAGGATAGCTGGCATATACGTGTACTTCAATACATAGAATTTTTCATATTTTACTCCTCTGTCTTTCGTCCCAAGGGTTTTTACTATTTCGTTTTGTACATATTGAGCCAAATTCCTGCCATCTATACTACCAGGGTAAGCATAAGTCTCTGTCCCATTGGCAGAGGGATCTTTAAAGCTGTTACAATGAATAGAAATAAAATAGTTGGCATGAGCCTTATTTGCTATATCACATCTTTGTTGAAGGTCTACTGTCTCATCTTTATCTCTTGTCATTATAACATCTATGCCTTTTTTAATCAGAATATCCCTCAATTTTAAAGCCACATTTAGATTTATATCTTTTTCCTTATAGTCTCCTACCACAGCCCCAGGGTCTTTCCCTCCATGCCCCGGATCTACAGCGATTAACAAATTATCCACCACCTTCAATTTCTCAATATTTATTCTATGATATACTATGTAAGAAAATTTTACAAGTTTTTATGGATAATTGTCTGTGTCAAGATTTTGTAGGTAAAAAATTTTTATAACTGACCTCACCGTTA
>NZ_JBNATX010000028.1:0-25493 GCF_049701115.1 Caldanaerobacter sp.
GGCGAACTTGAGGAGCGAAGGCGGGGCGAGCGAAGCGAGCGGCCACCTGAGCCTTAAGGGCGAATTGGCCGGTACCCCGCCTGAGCCCGAAAAGTGAGCCTTAGTTTAGTCGCTTTGCAACTCCGGAGCATTAACACAAAATGCCACTTAAATTAATATGGGTTTTGTCAGCAGTCTGTAAAGATGGCATTTGCCATCTTCTTTTTTTGTGATAAAATGAAAGAAGGAAAATAGCAAGATTTATAGAATTTATTTTATAGGTGATAAATGTGGGGAAAAACCTGTTAAAAATTCTGGCTCTCATCGTTATTTTGGTGTATTTAGGGAAATTGCTTTTTAGTACCTACAAGGGAAGGGAAGAAACAGCCGTCGTCACCTATGGAAATGTAGTGATAGACTTTGAAACAGAAGCTTTTGTGGTAAAGGATGAAATGATAATAAAAGCTCCTTTTGATGGGAAAGTAGAAAAACTCGCAAAAGAAGGGGAAAGATATTCGAAAGGAGAACCTATTTTTCGAATTTACTCTTCTTCTTTTGAAGAAGATAAATTAAACATGCTTAAAAAAGTAGAAGAGAAGTTAAAAGAACAGGATTTTGATATACCTTTTTATCAAGACGTTAAGAAGATTGACGATATGATAAAAAAGGAAGAAAAAAATTATAATGAAATGTTAAAGCAGGACGAAAAGTCTGCACAGAAGATACTTGCAAGAATCGAAGTGCTAAAGGCTAAAAAGGAAGAGATTTTGAATAAGGCTCCCTCGGTATTAAGGACTGTAGAGAATTTAAGGGAACAGAAGGAGTACTTGGAAAAGTATATATCTGAAAACAGCACCACTGTGAATGCTCCGGAGGCTGGAATAATAAGTTTTACTTTTGATGGAAGTGAAAGAGTTTTGAACAGCAAAAATATGTTTAATTTAAATGTTTCTCATCTTTCCACTGTGAATTTTGATATAAAAAAAGTTGAAGGAATAGTAAAAGAAGGAGATTTTGTTTGCAAAGTTGTTGACAATTTTGACTGGTATTTAGCTTTAATCTTATCAGAAGAACAGGCGGGTCTTCTAAAAGAAGGCTCTAATGTCAAAATTTTTATTTCAGATTATCCTGCAGAACTTAGGGGAAAGATTATAAAAATCTACAAGGGTGACGATAAATTATATGTAGGGATAGTAAAAATGATAGATATATATCCTGAATTTTACAAGAAAGCTAAAATAAAAGTAAAAGTTGTGCTCAAAGAGTATTGGGGGATGAAGCTTCCATTTTCGGCAGTAGTTACCGAAAATGGAGAAAAAGGAGTATGGGTACTGGGCATTTCCTCAAAGCCTGTTTTTAAAAAAATTGATATTGAAGGAACAGATGGAAGGTATGTTATTTTAAAGGGTGTAAAAATTTATGATAAAGTATTAATCCCTAAAAAGGGCAGGGGGGATTAAAAACGAGTATCTGTGAAAATGTAAAGAGGATAAAAGAAACTATTGAAGAACATGCTATAAAGGTCGGGAGAGATCCTCGAGAGATATTGATTGTGGCGGCTACAAAGACTTTTGGAGTAGATGCCATAAAAGAGGCAATTTCCTGTGGGATTACCGCTATTGGAGAAAATAGAGTGCAAGAACTTATGGAAAAGTATCCTTATCTTGAAGGGCAGGTAGAATTTCATTTTATAGGTCACCTTCAGACAAACAAGGTTAAGTATATCATAGACAAAGTCAAACTCATTCATTCTTTAGATAGGGAAAAGCTGGCAGAAGAAATCGATAAAAGGGCGAAACAAAAAGGGATTATAATGGATTGTCTTCTTGAAATAAACATAGGTGGTGAAGATACTAAATTTGGCATTTCACCGGAAGAAATGCATAATTTAGTGAAAAAATTGGAAAAATATGATAATATAAAGATAAAAGGGCTTATGACGATTGCTCCCTATCTTCCTCCAGAAAAAGTAAGACCTTATTTCAAAAAGATGAAAGAACTTTTTGAAGAATTGAAAGAAATTAAACAAAACAACGTAGAAGCTCAGTATCTCTCAATGGGCATGTCTAATGACTACTGGGTGGCGGTAGAAGAGGGGGCAAATATAGTAAGGATTGGTACGGCTATTTTTGGGCAAAGAGGATGAAGTGGAGGGATGAAGATGTCTTCTAAAGTGATAGATAAGATAATGAATTTTTTAGGGATCGAAGAAGAAGAAGTTGAGACTTCTCAGCAATCACTGATGCTCTATGATAGAAAGCCGAAAGTGGTTAATATTCACACTAATCCACAGATAAAGATGCTTATATCAAAGCCAGAAAAATTTGAACAGGTGCTTTTCATTTGCAATGAACTTAAAAGCAAGAAACCTGTAATTGTAGATTTACAGAAGATGGACAAAAGCGAGGCCCAACGGGTGGTTGATTTCTTGAGTGGAGCCGTTTATGCTTTAAATGGAGAAATAACGAAAATATCCGGCTACATATTCTTGGTGGCACCAGAAAATTTTGATATAACAGGTGATATAAAAGAAGAAGTAAATGCGCTTTACAATTTAAACTAAATAGTGAGGAGGAATAATTTTGCCTACGAGCTACGTGATTCTAACAGCGTTAAACTATTTTTTCGAAGTTATAACATGGCTTATTCTCATAAGGGTATTTCTATCTCTTCTAAGGATGGAAAATATGTCAAATCCTATATCTAGATTTGTGATTATTACTACAGAGCCACTTTTAGAACCTTTTAGAAAGCTACAATTCATGTCTTCTTTTGGAAGAAATTTAATGATAGACTTTTCCCCTGTCTTTGCCATTTTAGTTATTCAATATGTGGTAAGACCTTTGGTATTTCAATTAGTATTCTGGCTTATGAGGTGAAAAATGGAAAGAAGTTATGTAGTTGCTCGCCTGGAAGATGTTTTAAAAGGGTGCTTGAAATCAAAAAGTCCTCAGCATACTGATTTTTTGGCGCTGTCTGAACAAAGACAGTTTGAAAAACTTGCGTTAAAGTACAAAAATCAAGGTATCGAATATTTTTTAGATGGAGGATATTCTTTAGCGGAAAGAAAAATTGCCATAGTCTATCCTGAGTTTTACAGATATGAAGAAGAATTACCTGTTGCTGCATTGAGACTCCACGGTAAAAGCAAATTTTCCCATAGAGAGGTTTTGGGTTCAATTTTAGGGTTGGGGATAAAAAGAGATAAAATAGGTGACATAATTGTAATAGAAAATAAGTGCGATGTCATAGTAAAAAAGGAAATGAAAGATTTTCTGCTTTTAAACTTAACTAAAGTAGGAAGAGAAACCGTCGAAGTGCACGAAATTGAACTGTTCGATCTTATGAAACCAGAGGTTAGGTACAAAGACATTTTTTCTACGGTGGCTTCGCTTAGAGTAGATAGTGTAACTGCTTCTGGATTTGGAATCTCACGAACAAAGGCTTCAGAATTAATAAAAAATGGTTTACTGCAGGTTAACTGGGAGGCCGTGGAAGACCCGTCGTTTCACGTTGGGGAAGGGGATGTTATTTCTTTAAGGGGGTTTGGCAGAATAAAGTTGCAGGAGGTAAAGGGGAATACTAAAAAAGGCAGAATTTCTGTTCACATTTTAAGGTACGTCTAAAGCTAAAGGGAGGGATAACTTATGCTGACCCCTATGGACATACATAACAAAGAGTTTAGGCGGTCTTTCCGCGGCTATAACGAAGAAGAAGTGGATGAGTTTCTGGACAAGGTGATGGAAGATTATGAAATGCTGTACAGAGAAAATGCAGAACTCAAAGAGAGAATAAATATAATGAATGAAAAGCTCCAGAGTTACATAAATATGGAAACAACGTTGAACAACACCTTGATAGTTGCTCAAAATACAGCAGAAGAATTAAAAAGAAATGCAGAAAAAGAAGCACAACTTATCATCCAGAATGCTCATCAGACTGCTGAAAAGATATTAGAGCAAGCCAATCAAGAAGTGGTAAAGATAAGAATGGAGCTTGAGAGGTATAAAAAGCAACTTAACATATTTAAAGCGAAATTCAAAGCTCTCTTAGAAGCTCAGCTTGAAGCTATACTTTCCTTTGATGAAAAGGAATTAGTTGTTGAAGGGGAAAATTTAGATGATGACAGAAAAGAAGCCTAATCGATTGGGAGTTGTAGGAATATTGGTTTATGACAGAGAGAAAGTGGCAGATAAAGTGAATCAGATATTGAGCGAATACGGCCATATAATTGTAGGAAGGATGGGTATACCCTATAAAGACAGGGGGGTATCAGTTATAGCTCTCATTGTAGATGGTACTACTGACGAAATAGGTGCAATGACAGGAAAACTGGGGAGGCTTCCAGGAGTTAAGGTTAAATCGGCTCTGACTTCATAGATTTTAATTGTATTGACTTAATGGAGGATGTGTTATATAATGTGAATAAAAATAATATCGGGAAAAGCTATGAAGAGGACGAGTAGGTAGAGGCGGCTTTCAGAGAGTTGGCGGTGGGTGCGAGCCAATAAGTTCGTTTCTACTGAAAATCCCCTCGGAGCTGCAGGCTGAACTTTTAAGTAGGCTGGGCCGGATTTTCCGTTATCTAAAATGAGGGATTAAGGCAAAGCTTTGCTTTGTCTTAATAATTAGGGTGGTACCGCGAACTTCTCGTCCCTGACGAGAAGTTTTCTTTTTAACTAAGCCAAATCTTCATAAGAGGAGGTAGCGAAAAGTGGATTACAATAAGACGTTAAACCTGCCAAAAACCGATTTTCCGATGAAGGCAAACCTTCCAGTAAGAGAGCCAGAGATATTAAAAAAGTGGGAAGAAATGGATATATATCACAGAGTTTTAGAGAAAAACAAGGGGAAAGAAAAATACATTTTGCACGATGGTCCTCCTTATGCCAACGGGGATATACACATAGGGACGGCCATGAACAAAGTTTTAAAAGACATAGTGGTAAAATACAAAACCATGAGAGGGTATGATTCTCCATATGTGCCGGGATGGGATACACACGGACTCCCCATTGAGCAACAGGTTATAAAAATTTTGGGAGTAAAAAGGCATGAAATGGATCCGGTAGAGTTTAGGAAAGTATGTAAAGACTTCGCTTTTTCACAGATTGAAAGACAGAGGCAGCAGTTTAAAAGATTAGGCGTAAGAGGGGATTGGGAAAAACCATATCTTACTCTTGACCCAGAATATGAAGCAAAACAGATAGAAGTGTTTGGAGAGATGGCAAAGAGGGGATATATATACAAAGGTTTAAAACCTGTATACTGGTGCCCCAGTTGCGAGACGGCTCTGGCAGAAGCGGAAATCGAGTATTTTGATGAAACTTCGGATTCTATATACGTAAAATTTAGGGTAAGGGATGACCTTGGCAAATTCAAAGGGATTGTTGAAGACTTGAGTAATGTGTACTTTGTCATCTGGACTACTACTACATGGACCATTCCTGCTAACTTGGCTATTGCTTTGAATCCCGAATTTGACTATTCTCTTACAAAATTTGGGGATGAAGTGTATATTATAGCGAAGGACATGATAGAAGAGGTGAGAAAAGAGACAGGCTTGGGGGATTATGAAATACTGGCTGTTTTCAAAGGCAAAGAACTAGAAGGTATAAAGGCAGTACATCCAATTTATAATAGAGATTCAATAGTGGTACTTGGGGAACACGTGACTCTGGAGGCAGGTACTGGATGTGTTCACACAGCCCCGGGTCATGGTGAAGAGGACTTTCTCGTAGGGCAAGAATATGGGCTTGAAGCTTTAAATCCTATAGATGAAAAGGGTTATTTCACAGATAAGGCGCCTTTTTATGAGGGGCTTTATTATGCTGAAGCAAATAAAGTTATAAAGGAAGACTTAAGAAAGGCAAATGCGCTTCTGGCAGAGAAAAAAATCACCCACTCATATCCTCACTGCTGGAGGTGTAAAAGTCCTATACTCTTTAGAGCAACAGAGCAATGGTTTGCTTCCGTAGAGGGCTTTAGAGAAGAAGCGTTAAAGGCTATAAAAGAGGTCAACTGGTATCCTGCGTGGGGAGAAGAGCGCATCACAAACATGGTTAAAGATAGAAGAGATTGGTGCATATCCAGACAGAGGGTGTGGGGAGTTCCAATACCAATTTTCTATTGTGAAAACTGTGGGAAGCCTTTGATAAACGATGAAACCATAAATGCAGTGAAAGAGCTTTTTAGACAAAAGGGTTCTGATGCTTGGTTTGAGATGTCGGCAGAAGAAATACTGCCTAAAGGCATAAAATGTGAGTGTGGATCTACTAAGTTTAGAAAAGAGACAGACATAATGGACGTATGGTTTGATTCAGGGTCCAGCCATGCAGCTGTTTTGGAGACACATCCTGATTTAAAATGGCCTGCAGAGCTTTATTTAGAGGGTTCTGACCAGCATAGAGGATGGTTCCAGTCTTCTCTTTTAACTGCTGTAGCAACGCGTGGCAAAGCTCCTTATAGAAATGTACTGACTCATGGATTTGTAGTAGATGGGGAAGGCCGAAAAATGTCTAAATCACTGGGGAATGTCGTGGATCCAAAAGACGTCATTGAAGAGTATGGTGCTGATGTTCTCAGGCTGTGGGTGGTATCTGCAGATTTTACTGCTGATATGAGGACTTCTCCTGAAATATTAAAGCAGATAGCAGAAGTTTACAGAAAAATTCGCAATACAGCCAGATTTTTGCTTGGAAATCTTTACGATTTTGACCCTGATAAAGACATGCTGCCTTACGAAGAGCTTTTAGAGATAGACAAATGGGCTTTATACAGGCTTAACAGGCTGGTCAAGCAGCTCACGGAGTCTTTTGATAAATATGAGTTTTATGACTTTTTCCACCCTGTCCACAACTTCTGTGTTGTAGACATGAGTAGCTTATATTTGGATATTTTAAAAGACAGACTGTACACTTACCCAGCTAAATCAAAGGAGAGAAGGGCGGCTCAGACAACTTTATATATCATCCTGGACACTCTGGTAAAGCTTATAGCGCCAGTTCTTGCCTTCACTTCTGAAGAAATATGGTGGCATATGAAGCATGACAGAAATAACAACTTTGAAAGCGTTCAGCTGGCAGACTGGCCGCAGGTAAAAGAGGAGTATGACAACCCTTATATCATAGAAAAGTGGGAAAAGCTTTTTGATATACGAAAAGATGTTTCAAAAGCTTTGGAGATAGCAAGAAGCGAAAAGAAAATAGGACACTCTCTGGATGCTCAGGTGGATATTTATCCCTCTAAAGAACTGTACGAGTTCTTTAAAGGCTTTGAAGATTTACAGTACGTATTTATAGTTTCAAAGGTGGTATTGCATGACCCACAGGAGTCTGCGCCAGAGAATGCTTATGTAAGCGAGGATTATGACCTTAAGATAACAGTTACCCGCGCGCCAGGAGAAAAATGCGAGCGCTGCTGGATGTACAGCGAGACAGTTGGAACTATAAAAGAACATCCTACTATTTGTGCAAGATGTGCTTCTCACATTGAGGAGCAGTTAAAGGTATAGAAAGGGGATTCCCCTTTCTATACTTATATTTTTGATAGGAGGGGAAAGAAGTGAATTTGTTAATTAAAGATGTAAGCCTTCTTTCCATGAAGGAAGATAAGGTATTAGAGGGCGTGAATGTGTATATTGAGGGGGATACTATAAAGCACATAGGGGAGTTACTGCCTGAGGTTAAAGTAGACGAAGTCATTGAGGGAAAAGATAAGCTTTTAATGCCAGGTCTCATAAACGCTCATACGCATCTAGGAATGTCCTTATTTAGAAATTATGCAAATGATGTACCTCTTTTTGATTGGCTTACAAAGTACATATGGCCGCTTGAAGCAAGGCTTACTGCAGAGGATGTCTACTGGGGCTCCCTTCTTAGCATGATAGAGATGATTTATTCAGGTACTACTACTTACTGTGATATGTACTTTTTTATGGAGGAAGTAGCAAAAGCTACAGAAGAAATAGGCATAAGAGGCGTGATTTCCAGAGGCATCATAGAAGAACAGGATGCAAAAGTCAATGAAGAGAAGCTAAAGGATACGGAAGATTTGTATAAAACCTGGAATGGTAAAGCTGAGGGCAGAATCAAAGTGATGGTAGGACCTCACGCACCTTATACCTGTGGACCAACTTATTTGAAAGAAATTTTGGACCTTGCCAAGAGATTAGGTACAGGGATTCACATTCATGTGTCAGAGACAAAGAGGGAAGTAGAAGAAAGCCTTGAAAAGTATGGTAAAACCCCTGTACAGCATTTAAAGGATTTGGGAATTTTTGAAGTGCCTACTGTAGCTGCTCACTGCGTACACCTTTCAGATGAAGATATTGAGGTATTAAAAGAGATGAAAGTCTCTCCTGTGTACAACCCCACCAGCAATTTAAAGCTGGCGAGTGGATTTGCTCCTGTAGACAAAATGTTAAAAAAAGGGATAAATGTTGCTCTTGGAACTGACGGCCCTGCCAGCAACAACAATTTAAACATGTTCGAAGAGATTCACTTTGCTGCGACGATTAACAAAGCTTTAAACGAAGATGCTCTGTCTGTACCTGCTTTTGAAGCTTTAAAAATGGCTACTGTAAATGGAGCAAGAGCTCTTTTATGGGAAAGAGAGATAGGCACTATTGAGGTTGGGAAAAAGGCAGATGTAATTCTTGTAGACCTTAATAAACCTCATTTACATCCCAAGAACGACTTAATCTCTGCTTTAGCCTATTCTGTTCAGGGTTCAGATGTAGATACAGTTATAGTAAATGGCAAAGTGATAATGGAAAAAAGGGAGATAAAAACTATGGACGTAGAAAGGGTTTACTATGAAGTGGAGAAAAGGGCTCAAAATTTGATGAGAGGAGAAGTCAGTTGACAGCCTCTTTCTCTTGCTATATGATGGATTTAGTGAGAATATTCATACAAAAACGGGGTGAAAAACATGCTTTTAAAATATGAGAGAGAACAAATAGTAGAGTACGGCAAAAAGCTCATAGATACAAATCTCACCAGAGGTACAGGAGGAAATTTAAGTGTTTATGACGACAAAAGTGGACTTATGGCTATAACTCCTTCAGGAATGGACTATTATGAATTAAAAGCTGAAGACATATTGGTGATGGATTTAGAGGGAAAAGTTGTAGAAGGGACAAAGGTTCCTTCTACTGAATACGAGATGCACAGGATTTTTTATGTAAGGAGAGATGACATAAAAGCAATCATACATACCCATCCTGTTTATACTACGACCCTGGCCTGCCTTAACTGGGACCTTCCGCCTGTTCATTACCTCATAGCCTTAGCAGGACCAGATGTGAAATGCGCAAAATATGCTACTTTTGGAACTAAAGAGCTTGCAGAGAACGCTTTTGAGGCAATGAAAGGTAGAAAAGCTGTTTTACTGGCTAATCACGGGCTTCTTGTTGGTGCCGAAGACCTTCCGAATGCTTTCAATATAAGTATACAGATCGAATATGTGGCAGAACTTTACTATAGAGCAAAATCTATAGGAGAACCCGTACTTTTATCCTCTGAAGAGATGGAGCTTATGATGGAGAAGTTTAAAACTTATGGGCAGATAAGAAAATAAAAATTTAAGGGAAGTGAAAAAAATGAAAGCCCTTTATTTTGATGGAGAGCTTAAGCTAAAGGACCTTCCAAAGCCTGAAATAAAAGAAGGAGAAGCGCTCATTAAGGTTTTACTGGCATCTGTGTGTAACACTGATATAGAGATAATGAAAGGGTATAAAAATTTTAAAGGAGTACTTGGGCACGAATTCGTGGGAATTGTTGAAGATTCTTCTAATCCGCAATTGATTGGTAAAAGAGTGGTTGCGGATATCAACATAGCTTGTGGTGAGTGCGACCTGTGCAAGGAAGGGCTTTTCCATCACTGCAGAAATAGAAAGGTCTTAGGTATATTCGAAAAGGATGGAGCTTTTGCGGAGTATATTACGCTTCCTAATCGCAATCTTTTCATTGTGCCTGATAGCATTAAAGATGAAGAAGCTGTTTTTACTGAGCCTTTGGCGGCTGCCTTAGAAATTCTTGAGATGTATCATATAAAACCCACCGATAAAGTTGTGGTCATAGGTGATGGTAAACTTTCCCAGTTTATAACGCAGGTGGTAGCTCTTACAGGATGTGACCTTTATGTGGTCGGTAAACATGAGGAAAAACTTGAGCACCTCAAAAATAAAGCTAATACTATTCTTTTGGAAGAAGTTGAAAGGCTTGAGACTAAAAGCGTGTTTGACGTCGCTATAGAATGTACTGGCAATGAGGGCGGATTGAAACTTGCTCAGGAGTTGGTCAAACCTACTGGCACGGTCATATTAAAGAGCACATACAATGCTTATGCTACTTTGAATCCCACTGATTGGGTGGTGAAGGAGATAAAATTGATAGGTACAAGGTGCGGTCCTATGGCGTCCGCCTTGAGGCTTCTTGAAAAGAGGTTTGTCACTACTGATTACCTCATAAGCGGTTTTTATAAGTTAGAGCAGTATGAAGAGGCTTTTTCTCCCAAAAATACTTTTAAAGCAGTTTTTGATTTAAGAGGTTAGGAGGAAGCAGCAATGAAAGAGATTAAGACAATAGAATTTAAAGATGGCGTGCTTTATCTGATAGACCAGAGGAAACTCCCTTTAAGTTATGAATTTTTTGAATGCAGAACTTATCAAGATGTAGACTTTGCTATAAAAGACATGGTAGTAAGAGGTGCTCCGGCGATAGGAGCAGCTGCAGCTTATGGCGTGGTACTCGCAGCTCGGCAGTTTATGAAAGAAGAGAAGGAAAATTTTTTAAAAAACATGGAAAATGCTCTAAATGTGCTTTCAAAGTCCAGGCCTACGGCTGTGAACCTCACCTGGGCTATTGGCAGGATGAGAGGTGTTTTAGAAAAGGTAAAGGATTTGAGTGTTTCAGATATATACGAGGCGTTAAAAGAAGAAGCCAATAAGATTTACTTTGAGGATTTAGAGACAAATAAAAAGATGGCTAAGATTGGAAATGAAGTGATAAAGCCAAACGCAGTCATACTGACTCACTGCAACACAGGAGCTTTAGCCACAGTTGGCTATGGCACAGCTTTAGGGGTCATAAGAGAAGCCCATTACAGCGGAAAGAATATTTTTGTATACGCTGATGAGACAAGGCCCAGGCTTCAGGGGGCGAAATTGACAGCTTGGGAACTTGTCCAAGAGGGAATACCGGCTAAATTAATTGCTGACAGTGTAGCTGCTACCCTCATAAGGGATGGAAAGATTGACATCATACTCGTGGGGGCAGACAGAATAGCCCTAAACGGAGATACTGCTAATAAAATCGGCACCTTCATGCTCTCTGTTGTGGCAAAAGTGTACAATGTTCCTTTTTATGTGGTGGCACCTACCAGCACCATCGATTTTAACATAGAGACTGGAGCCGAAATAGTCATAGAAGAAAGAAGTCCTGAAGAGGTAACACATATAAATGGTGTGAGAATTGCACCTGAAGGCATAGATGTGTACAACCCCGCTTTTGATGTTACGCCCCATGAAAATATCACTGGTATAATCACAGAAAAGGGCATAATAAGGCCGCCTTTTAGAGAGAACATATTGAAACTGAGGTGAGGGTTAGGACATGACGTTAAGCGAGAAGGAAATAATTGTAAAAGATTTGGCATTTCGATACAAAGAGCAAAAGGACAGGAATGCTATAGAGGGGATTAACTTAGAAGTAGAGAAGGGCGAGTTTATTGTGATAATGGGTCCCAGCGGTGCAGGGAAGTCTACTCTGGCTCAATGCTTAAATGGCCTTATTCCGCATTTTACGAGGGGACACTACAGTGGAGAAGTTGTGGTAAGAGGTATAAAGGTGAAAGAGACGCCTGTCAGCAAAATGGCGAAAGAGATTGGGCTTGTTTTTCAGGATTTTGAGGCACAGCTTTTTTCTACTAATACAAAACTCGAAATAGCTTTTGGACCCGAAAATTTTGGAGTTCCTAGAGAAGAAATTGAGGAAATAATAAGGAGAGTTTTAAAAATTGTAAACCTAGAAGGGCTAGAGGACAGACCTCCTTCTACCTTATCAGGGGGGCAAAAGCAAAGGCTTGCGATAGGGTCAGTTCTGGCTTGTATGCCCAGCATACTTTGTATGGATGAGCCCACTACTGATTTAGACCCCGTAGGTAAGATTGGAGTTTTTAATATAGCAAAGAAGCTTCATGAAGAAAAAGAGTTAACCCTCATAATAATAGAACACGAGACAGAAGAAGCTTTAAATGCGGACAGGATAATTTTGATGGAAAAAGGTAAGATAATAAAAGATGGTAAACCAAGAGAAGTTTTAAAAGAAGCAGATTTGATGGAAAAAATAGGGTTAATGCCGTTGCAGATTCCCAAGTATTTTTCACAGGTTTCTAATCTTGAAAAAGCAGATCTTCCTCTAACTTATGAGGAAGGGGTGCAGAAGTTTAAAGAATTGGGGCTTCAAATTGATGAAGGTAAATATCAAGAAATTCTAAGAAGAGAAGATGAGAGAGAAAAAAGCTATGGAGATGTAATCATACAAGCTAAAGATGTGGAATATGTCTATTCCAATGGTACGAAAGCTTTGGATGGAATCAATCTGGAGATTAGAGAAGGGGAATTTATAGCTCTTTTAGGACACAATGGAAGTGGTAAGACTACTCTAGCAAAGCATTTTAATTGTCTTTTAAAACCCACAAGGGGGAGCATTATTGTATATGGAAAAGATACTAAAAATTCAAACGTGTATGAAATAGGGAATTATGTGGGGTATGCTTTCCAAAATCCGGATCATCAGATTTTTGCGGATACTGTGTACGATGAAGTTGCTTTTGGTCCCCGTATGAGGGGTTGCACTGAAGAAGAAGTTAAAGAGAGAGTAGCAGAAGCCTTAAAAGCAGTTGATATGGAGGGTTTTGAAAAGGAGGATCCTTTTGCTCTCTCTAAAGGGGAGAGGCAAAGAATTGCTGTTGCCTCCATTTTAGCAGCAAGGCCTAAAGTTATCATATTAGACGAACCTACTACTGGTTTGGACTACAAAGAGCAGAAGAGGATGATGGAGCTTGTAAAAAGGCTTAACGAAAGCGGGCATACTATAATAATGATAACCCACACCATGTGGATTGTCGCAGAGTATGCTCACAAAGTAGCAGTTATGAGGGATGGGAAAATTGAAATGTACGGAAAAGTAAGGGATGTGTTCAAAGAGGAAGAAAGGCTTTTAGAGCTTTCTTTAAAACCACCCTCAATAGTTAGCTTCAGCAACAAATTTGGCAAGACATTTCTTTCTGTAGAAGAAATGGTAAGCTGTACAAAGAGGTGAAAGTCTTATGGAAATGTTTCTCTACTTGGACAAGGACAGTATTTTACATAAATTAGACCCCAGAACGAAAATATTTATTATGCTAATAAGCTTTGCAATAGCTTTAATGTTTAGCTCTTTATCTTTGCTCCTTATCCTTTCTTTTTTAATCATACTATATGGAGCTTTGGGGAAAGTGCTTGCTAATCTAAAAAGGATACAAATAATTTTGATAATGATTGCCATAATGTCAGTTATACTCTGGGCTTTAACTTATCCGGGGACTACAAGGCTTTGGGGTCCTGTTACGAAAGAAGGAATTATATATGGAATCGCTATAGGAATAAAATTTGATGTAATGATAATAGCGGGCATGATATTTTTAAGCTCCACAAAAATTGAGGAAATATCTTTAGGATTGGTAAAGCTTGGTATACCTTATAGACCTGCTTTTGCTTTTTCCACTGCTGTGAGGTTGGTGCCTATGATAGTTTCTACTAGTTACATAATAACGCAAGCACAAAAATCAAGAGGGCTGGACCTGGATTCAGGGAATATTTTGCAGAGAATAAAAAAATACATTCCTCTTTTAATACCGGTTCTCATTTCTGTAATCAGGCAGGCAAATATATTGGCCATGGCTTTAGAGTCGAAAGGATTTGGCTACAGTGACAAAAGAACAAGCTATTTGGAGATAAAATTTGAAGTTAGAGATTATGCCTTTTTGGCAGTAGCTCTATTGATTTTGATTGTGGCAGTGTATTTTAAATTTAAATACAGGCTGTAGGAGGTAAATTTCTTATGGAGAAAGCTATTATAGGTGGTACCGGAGTGTATGAGGTAGCCGAGAAAGTAGTTCAAAAAAAAGTTGAAACGAAATACGGAACAGTAGAGGTGGACGTGGTTACAGTAGAAGGAGAAGATATAGTTTTTTTAGCACGCCATGGGAAAGAGCATGGTGTTCCCCCACATTTGGTGAACTATAGAGCAAATATAATGGCTTTAAAACAACTTGGAGTAAAATACGTATATGCTACAGCTGCTGTTGGTTCTCTAAACGAAAATTACTCTCCTGGGAGTGTAGTCATTTTAAAAGATTTTATAGATTTTACAAAATCCAGACCTATGACTTTTTTTGAAGGAGATGATGGAATAGTAAGACACGTAGACATGAGTGACCCTTATTGTGTGAATTTAAGAGGGAAATTCATGGAAGCAGCTAAAAAAGAGGGGCTCAATGTAAGAGGAGACGCCGTGTATGTATGTACGGAAGGGCCCAGATTTGAAACGGCTTCTGAGATAAAGGCTTATAAGATGCTAGGAGCTGATGTGGTGGGAATGACAAATATTCCTGAGGTAGTCTTAGCTAAAGAATTAGGAATGTGCTATGCAGCGGTTGGAATAGTCACAAACTGGGCTACAGGCCTTATAGCTGCAACCACAGGTCCTGTGAGTCTTAGAGAGATTACAAGTGCGATCGAGATAAACAAAGAAAAGGTGATAAAAACCTTTATAAGAGTATTCACCGAAGAGACTCTGGATCAGGAACATTGCAATTGTGCTAATTCGGTAATTGAATTGTGAAATTACAGGGAAAGGGGGGATTAAGTTAGGTTGTAAAAGGTGCTTTTTGTAATTTTATGAAATTAAAATTTTGAAAGGGGGAAATGGGTATGAAGGAAGTTTTAAGTATGTGGAGGCACACCAAAATGGTGGTGCTGGTAGCTTTGAGCGCAGGAATCTATGCAGCCGTGCTAATACCCTTTAAAGGCCTTGTTTTAATTCCGGGAATAACAGAAATAAGACCTGCCAATGCCTTACCTCCTGTCTTGGGTCTTCTCTTTGGTCCAGCAGGAGCTTGGGGCTCAGCTATCGGCAATCTTATAGGAGATTTTTTTGGCACTTTGGGTATAGGTAGTATTTTTGGTTTTATAGGTAATTTCATGCAGGCTTACATACCTTACAGGCTGTGGAGAAATTTAGGGCTTTTAAAGGCAAACGACTTAGAACCCAATCTAAATTCTGGAAGAAAAATCTTCGCTTATACTGTAGTCGCTCTTTTGGGTTCTTTTGCCTGTGCCCTTACCATAGGCTGGGGACTGGATTTGCTTAAAATGGTTCCCTTTGCAGCTTTAGCTTCTATAATAGCTGTAAATAACTCTATACCCTCAATAGTACTGGGGATTCCTCTTCTCATGATACTTTATCCTAGAGTTAAAAAATGGAATTTACTCTGGACAGATATAATGGAGGAAGATGAAATACAAAAACCCGATGCGAAGGCAAGAATTGCTGCTTTAATCACGTCACTGGCGATATTGGTTGGCCTTTTTGGAGGATTGATGGCAGCAGTGTCTGGAGGGCAATCACTTTTTGCAGCAGGTTTTGCAGGGGGGAAAGCAGGACTTGCCAGTGTGGGCTTTATAGCAGGTCTTTCAACTATTATCTTTATACTGGCGAGTCTCCTATAATGATTACCAGCAGGGTGTACCTAAAAAGGTGCGCCCTGTAAGTTTTAACAAGGGAGTGAGGGGTATGAAAAAAGAGTTTAGATTTGATACAAAGGCGATCCACGGCGAAGAGTTCAAGAAAAATCCTGAAAACGCATTGAATCCCCCTATTTTTCAAACCACTACTTTTGTCTTTGAAGATTTGGACCATGTGGAGAAGGTAATGTCTTTTGAGTCTTCTGACTATGTCTACACACGAGGAAACAATCCTACCCTGAGGTTGTTTGAAAATAGAATGGCAGATCTGGAGTATGGGAAGGGAGCCGTAGCATTTTCATCGGGAATGGCGGCAATAAGTTCTGTCCTTTTTTCTCTTTTAAAGCCTGGCGACAAAGTTTTAGCTCACAAAACTCTATATGGTTCGAGTTATAACGTGATAACTAACCTTTTGCCCCAATATGGAGTTAAATATAGACTCATAGAGATGACAAATTTAGAAGAGTTGAAAGAGAATTTAGACGATACTGTGAAAGTGGTTTACTTTGAAACGCCTTCTAATCCTGATTTGTCGGTGATAGATATAGAGGAGGTAAGTAGTATAGTCCATCAAAGAGGTATAAAAGTAGTGGTAGACAACACTTTTGCTACACCATATTTTCAAAATCCCCTTATTTTAGGTGCCGATGTGGTAGTACATAGTGCTACTAAGTATATATGTGGACATGGGGATGCTCTGGGAGGAATTGCCATTTCAAAAGATGAAACCTATATTCACTACCTAAAATTCGACTATATGTGCGAGTTTGGTGGAGTTATGAGTCCTTTTAACGCATGGCTTATGTTAAGGGGCATAAAGACGTTGGGGCTCAGGATGAGGCAGCATGAAAAGAATGCCATGGAGGTAGCAAAATTTTTAAGCCAACATCCAAAAGTAAAAAATGTTTTATACCCTGGCCTTGAATCATTTAAGGGACATGAGATTGCAAAAAAGCAGATGAGAGGATTTGGGGCTATAATAAGTTTTGAGATAGATGGAGGAAGAAAAGAATTAGAAAGATTCATAAAGGGGTTGAAACTTTGCCAGCTGGCAGTGAGTCTTGGGGATGCAGAGACATTGGTGGAAGTTCCTTCTATTATGACCCACAGAGGATATCCAAAAGAAAAATTAGAAGATTTTGGGTTTAGAGAGAATACTGTGAGGATTTCAGTAGGGCTAGAGGATTATGCCGACATAATAGAAGATTTGGAAAATGCCTTGAAGGAAATTTAAAACTTAGGAGGTGATTTCATGCCAGTCGTCAATTTAAGCTTACAGGTATTGCCTTTAGTTCCAGAAGAAAAAGCGTATCGTATTATTGATAAAGTAATAAAATATATAAGAAGCACTGGCGTAAATTTTATGGTGGGGCCCATGGAAACTACAATGGAAGGAGAATTAGATGACCTTCTTGATATTGTAAAAGAAGCCCAAAATATATGCGAAAAAGAAGGTGCAAACAGAGTTATCTCCATTATAAAGCTTGATTACAGGTCTTCGGGAGTGACTATGGAAGAAAAAATAAAAAACTATATTGACAAATGATTTAACACGTTATAAAATTAAAACAAGATAATTTCTGATGAAACCCTATGACCGGGAAGAGTAGATACCGGCGTTTAGTCAAAGCGAGCTCGGGAGGGTGGGAGCCGAGTACTGTAGCCGGTATTGAATGGGCCCGTGAGGGGAGCTGCGAAATCAAAGTAGCAGTCTCCGGTGAGCCTACCGTTAAAAAGGCAGGGTATCGAGAACAATCTCCGTACCCGAAAGAGTGGTCCTGTGTTAAAAAGGTGGCACAAGCATTTCATCCTTTTGGTGAAATGCTTTTTTTGTAAATGCAGGACAAATTGGGTGGCACCGCGGTCACTCCGCCCCAATGGGCGGAGTGACTTTTTTAATTTTCAGGAGGTGATAGAGTGGCAAATATTTCTAAAGAAGATTTTTATGCCTATAAAAAAATGGGATACACTTTCCCGGTATATGAGGAAATAAATGGGGATGAAATCACGCCAATAAACATTTTTTATAGTCTTTCTGGTAAACACAAATTTTTATTGGAAAGTGCAAATGGAGGGAGTCACTGGGGTAGATATTCTTTTATAGGGAAGGACCCTTATTTGTCAGTTTTAAGCTATGGAAGGGATATAAAAATTATCACAGAAGAAGAATCGAGTAAAAGAGGTTTAGCACTGGAAGAGGTAAAAAACTTTCTGCAGGTTAATTATAACCCATTGGGGCTTAGCATTCCTTTTACAGGAGGTGCAGTAGGCTATGTATCTTATGATGCGATAAGACTTTATGAACAATTGCCAGAAAAAAATCCTGATGAAATAAATATACCGGATGTATACTTCCTGTTTTACAAGAGTTTCATCTGCTATGACCATTTTAAGCATGAAGTATACATTGTCTACAATGTATTTCCTAATGAGGATACCGAGTATGAGGAAGTTTTGCAAAAGATTAATGAGCTTTTAAATGAGATAAAGTCAAATAAAATAGAGTTTCACGACCTTTCGCTTCAAGAAGAAAAAATGATAACTTACAACTTCACAAAAGAAGAGTTTTGTCAAATTGTTGAAAGAGCCAAAAAATACATTGAAAAAGGAGACATATTTCAAGTGGTGCTATCCCAAAGGCTAAAGGCAAAGACAAATTCAGATCCTTTTGAGATTTACAGGAGGTTGCGTTCAAAGAATCCATCTCCCTATCTTTTCTATATCGACTTTGGCGATTTTCAGCTTCTGGGTTCTTCTCCTGAAAGCCTTGTGAGTGTTTTTCAGGACAAAGTGACCACAAATCCTATAGCAGGCACAAGACGAAGGGGGAAAGATGAAAAAGAGGATTTAAAAAACAAAGAAGAACTTTTGAAGGATGAGAAAGAAAGGGCAGAGCATGTGATGCTGGTTGACTTAGGGAGAAACGACATAGGAAAGGTCTGTGAATTTGGAAGTGTTAAGCTGGAGCGCTTTATGGAGGTGGATTTTTATTCTCATGTAATGCACATTGTATCAACTGTTTCTGGAAAATTAAAAAAAGGATTTACCGCTTTTGATGCTCTTATAGCTTGTCTTCCTGCAGGCACAGTTTCTGGAGCGCCAAAGATAAGAGCGATGGAAATAATAGAGGAATTAGAAAATGTGAAAAGGTCCTTTTACGCAGGGGCTGTTGGTTACTTTTCCTATAATGGCAATATGGATATGTGCATAGCAATAAGGACTATTCTCATAAAAGAAAATACTGCTTATATTCAAGCAGGGGCAGGAATTGTATATGACTCGATTCCTGAGATGGAATATTATGAAACTTTAAATAAAGTGATGATTCTTAAGGAGGTTCTTTGATGGTTTTAATTATAGATAATTACGATTCTTTTACCTACAATCTCTATCAATACGTAGGAGAAATGAAAAAGGAGGTCATGGTGGTGAGAAATGATGAAATAACAGTGGAAGAGGTTACAAAACTAAATCCTAATAAAATTATATTATCGCCAGGACCGGGAAGACCGGAAAATGCAGGAATATGCGTCGAATTGATTAAAAATTTGGGTCAAAAAGTTCCAATGTTAGGGATATGTCTTGGACATCAGGCTATTGGATACGCGTACGGAGCGAAAATTATAAAAGCAGATAGGATAATGCATGGCAAAACTTCTCTTATCTTTCACAATGGCAGAGGAATATTTGAAAACATAAAAAATCCAATTAAAGGAATGAGATATCATTCGCTGGTTATCGATAGAAATACTTTACCTGAAGAGTTGGAAATAACAGCTCAGACGGAGGAAGGGGTGATTATGGGGGTAAGGCATAGAAAATATCCTGTATATGGTTTACAGTTTCATCCAGAATCTATTTTGACAGAACAAGGGAAGGAGATATTGAGGAATTTTTTGGAGGTGTTTTAAATGTTGCAGGAGGCGATTAAAAAAATTGTATTAAAAGAAAATCTTACTGAAAAAGAAGCTTATGAGGTCATGGGAGAAATTATGAGTGGTAATGGTACTCCTTCTTTAATAGGAGGGCTATTGATAGGGCTTAGATTGAAAGGAGAAAGCGTGGAAGAAATAACGGGCTTTGCAAAAGCCATGAGGGACAGTGCAGTAAAATTGCAATTGGATGCTGACTATGTAATTGATACTTGTGGTACAGGTGGAGATGGGGGGAAGACCTTTAATATTTCTACTGCTGTAGCTATAATTGCCTCTGCTGCGGGTGTAAAAGTTGCAAAACACGGTAACAGGGCTGTTTCGAGCAAGAGTGGTAGTGCAGATGTTTTAAAAGAATTGGGATTTAATATAGAAACGGAACCCATGTATACAAAAAGAATGATAGAAGAAAAAGGAATGGGATTTCTCTTTGCACCTTTATACCATAGGGCGATGAAAAACGTACTTCCAATAAGGAGGGAATTGGGAACGAGGACAGTTTTTAACCTACTTGGGCCCTTGACAAATCCTGCACCTATAAAAGGACAGGTATTAGGGGTGTATGATAGAAATCTAACTCATCCGATAGCAGAAGTGCTTCTTAAGCTTGAAATAGAAAGAGCGATGGTAGTGCACGGATTTGATGGGCTTGATGAGATAACTACTACGGCTCCAACCTATGTTAGTGAAGTAAAAGAAGGAGAAATCTTTGATTACGTGATAGACCCTTTGGACTTTGATATTCCTTATGCTAGGCCTGAAGACTTAAAAGGAGAAGGTCCTAAAGAAAATGCAGAAATAATTATTGAAATATTAAAAGGTCAAAAAGGACCTCGAAGAGATATAGTGGTTTTAAACACTGCAGCGGCTTTGTACGTGGGCAAGTTGGTTGAAAACTTAAAAGAAGGTGTTGAACTTGCGGAAAGGCTTCTTGATAGCGGTTTGGCTTATGAGAGGTTTTTGGAGATTTTAGACTATCAGAGGAGGATTATTTCATGATTCTAGAGGAAATTGTGAATTTAAAAAAAGAAGAAGTGGGGAAGAAAAAAGAGTTAAAGTCTTACAACGAATTGCTAAATGTCAATGCAGTATACAGAGGAAATTTTAAAAATTCTCTGAACAAAGGAAAGGTGGCAATTATAGGAGAGATAAAGAGAGCTTCTCCTTCCAAAGGGATTATAAAAGAAGAATTTGACCTTGTAGAAATTGCAAAGACCTACGAAAAGGCAGAGGTTGATGCCATATCTGTCTTGACAGAGAAAAGATTTTTTAAAGGCGAAGATGGCTACATTCCTCAAGTAAAGAAAGTGACCACAAAGCCTGTTTTGAGGAAAGACTTTGTAATAGATGAGTATCAGATTTATGAGTCAAAATTTCTAGGGGCAGATGCAGTTTTATTGATTGTGGCTATTTTGAAAGATAAGCTAAAAAATTTTTGCGATATAGCAAAACAAATTGGACTTGATGTGCTTGTCGAGGTTCACGAGGAGGAAGAACTTGAGACTGCGCTAAAGGCAGGATGCGATATCATAGGGATAAATAATAGGGACTTGAAGACTTTTGAAGTTGACATAAAAACAACGGAAAGACTTATAAAAAACATCCCTAAAGATAAGATAGTAGTATCTGAAAGCGGCATAAAAACTCCGGAGGAGGTGTTGTATTTATCTTCTCTTGGGGTTAAGGCAGTTTTGATAGGTGAAAGCTTCATGAAAATGGATGAGGGAAGAATAAAGGAGTTTGTAAAAAAAGTGAGGGGAGGATAAAGTGGTAAAAGTAAAAATTTGCGGTTTAAGAAGGCTTGAAGATATCTATTATGCAAATCAGTTACAGCCAGACTTTATAGGTTTTGTATTTTCTGAGAGCAAAAGAAGAGTTGATTTGAAAGGGGCACTGGAATTTGTAAAAAGGCTCAAAGAAGGGATTAAAAAGGTAGGAGTTTTTGTAAATGAACCTGTTGAGAAGGTCATGGAAATAGCTGAAAAATTAAAGCTAGATGTCTTGCAATTTCACGGCGATGAGACACAGGAGTATATAGATAATTTTAAAAATTTCACTGTCTGGAAGGCTATAAGAATAAGAAGCAAACTTGACTTAAAAAAGACAGAAGAATTTAAAGTGGATGCCTTTCTGTTTGATTCTTTTTCTGAAAAAGGGTATGGAGGTACAGGAGAGGTATTTGATTGGAATATCCTTAAAGCATACAAAAGAGAAATACCGGTTGTTTTGTCAGGAGGGCTTAAGGAGGAAAATGTTGAAGAAGCGATAAAACTAGTAAGACCTTACGCCGTGGATGTGTCGAGTGGCGTTGAGGTTGGAGGATACAAGGACTTTAATAAAATGAAGTCATTTATTGAGAAAGTGAGGGGTATTGGATGAAAGGTAGGTTTGGAAGGTTTGGAGGGCAGTATGTGCCGGAGACAGTTATGAATGCTCTTATAGAGTTAGAAAGAGAATTTGAAGAGGCAAAGAAGGACGAAAAATTCATGGAGGAGTACAGATATTATCTTAAAGAATACTCAGGAAGGCCTACGCCTTTGTATTATGCAGAAAATCTCACTAAAAGGCTGGGTGGTGCGAAAATTTATCTAAAAAGAGAAGACCTCAACCACACAGGAGCTCACAAGATAAACAACGTACTGGGGCAGGTGCTTTTGGCAAGGCGAATGGGTAAAAAGAGGATTATAGCTGAAACAGGAGCAGGACAGCACGGTGTTGCTACTGCTACAGCTGCTGCTATGTTTGGAATGAAATGCGAAATATTCATGGGAGAAGAAGATATAAAAAGGCAGGCACTAAATGTGTTTAGGATGAAACTTTTAGGGGCAAAGGTGACAGCTGTTACTTCAGGTACAAGGACATTGAAAGATGCAGTGAATGAGGCTATAAGGGATTGGGTCACTAACATAGAAACTACCTTCTATGTGATTGGCTCTGTGGTAGGACCTCATCCATATCCCACTATGGTAAGGGATTTTCAGCGAGTTATAGGGGATGAGACAAAAGAGCAAATTCTTGAAAAAGAAGGTCGGCTTCCTGATTATGTGGTTGCCTGCGTGGGAGGAGGCAGTAATGCCATGGGGATATTCTATCCTTTTACTGAAGATAAGGAAGTGAAGTTGATAGGGGTAGAAGCGGCAGGAGAAGGTATAGAGACAGGGAAACACGCTTCAGCAATGGCAAAAGGTTCAGTTGGAGTGCTTCATGGCATGATGACCTACCTCCTTCAGGATGAGGAGGGGAAAATTCTACCTGTTCATTCGATATCGGCGGGGCTTGATTATCCAGGAGTGGGGCCGGAACACGCTTATTTGAAGGAGATAGGAAGGGCAGAGTACGTGTATGCTACAGATGAAGAGGCTTTGGCAGCTTTTATGGACCTGTCTCAGACAGAAGGAATAATACCAGCGTTAGAAAGTGCACATGCTCTGGCTTATGCTATGAAATTGGCTAAAAAATTAGGCAAAGACAAGATAATCGTAGTAAATCTTTCTGGAAGAGGGGACAAAGATGTAAATACCGTCGCAAAAGTAATGGGGGTGGAATTGTGAATAGAATCGATAGAAGGTTTGAGGACCTCAAAAAAGAGGGTAAAAAAGCCCTTATAACTTTCATTACTGCCGGAGACCCAGACATTGACACAACTTATGATATAGTTTTAGCCCTTGAAGAGGCCGGAGCGGATATAATTGAACTTGGGATACCCTATTCTGACCCTTTGGCTGATGGACCGACAATCCAGGCTTCTTCCCAGAGAGCTTTGGCTAAAGGAATAAAAATTAGAGATATAATGAATTTGGTAATGAGAATAAGAGAAAAAAGCGACATTCCTATTGTCTATCTTGTTTATTACAACTCTGTCTTCAAATACGGCATAGAGAAGTTTTTGGAGGATTCGAAAAAAGCGGGAGTTGATGGACTCATTATTCCCGACCTTCCTTTGGAGGAGAGGAAAGAAGTCTTGGATATAGCTGATAAGTACGAAATTTATTTAATACCTCTGGTAGCTCCTACTTCAAAGGAAAGAATAAAGGCAATTACTGAAAACGGTAAGGGGTTTGTATACTGCGTGACTTTGACCGGAGTCACGGGAGCGAGAGAGGAAATTGCAACAGACCTTGAGGAATACATGAGGCTGGTATCTTCATATACCAGTATGCCAAAGGCTTTAGGGTTTGGCATATCAGGACCCGAAATGGCAAGAAAGCTTAAAAGTTTGAGCGATGGAATTGTGGTAGGAAGCGCTATTGTAGAAAGAATTGCTGAGGGGTATAATAGATGTGAAATGTTAAAAGAGGTAAAGGAATTTGTGTCAAGCTTAAGAGAAGTCTTGTGAAGGTGATAAGTATGGAATTTAAAATAGTGGGAAATAAAGATAAAAAGCCGAGTATAAAAGTAGGGGAGGTAACCGTCGGAGAGGAGAAACTTATAATTGCAGGCCCTTGTGCAGTGGAAAGTGAAGAAATGCTTGTAAAGACAGCCGAAAAGGTCAAAAGCTGTGGAGCCAATGCATTAAGGGGCGGGGCTTATAAGCCTCGCACATCTCCCTATTCCTTTCAAGGTTTGGGCATTGAAGGGCTCAAACTCTTGAGAAAAGTAGGAGATGTTTTTAAACTCCCTATTGTGACAGAGGTTTTAGATGTGAGGGATGTGGAGATTGTTCAAGAATACGCAGATGTTTTGCAGATCGGTTCAAGAAATATGCAAAATTTTCCACTTCTAAAAGAGGTAGGGAAGACTAAAAAAACTGTCCTTTTAAAGAGAGGGTTTTCTGCAACTTATGAAGAATGGCTTTATGCAGCGGAATACATTGCAATTGAGGGGAATACCAGCATCATTTTATGTGAAAGAGGTATAAGGACGTTTGAAACTTATACAAGAAATACCTTGGATATAGCAGCGGTTCCTGTAATCCATGAACTTTCAAATCTTCCTATTATTGTAGATGTAAGTCACGGTACAGGGAAGAGAAGCTTAATTATCCCAATGGCAAAGGCAGCCCTCTGTGCTGGTGCTGACGGAATAATGGTAGAAGTTCATCCTGACCCTGAAAAGGCTTTGTCAGATGGTGAGCAGTCTCTCAATTTTCTTGAATTTGAAAATTTAATGAGAGAAATAAAAAGGTGTTGACATTTGAAGGAAATGAGGCTATAATTTAAGTATCAGATAATGATTATCCATAGAAAATAATTTTAGAAAGCAGGGATAATATGGTAGAGGTGGACAAAAAAGCTCCTGATTTTGTGCTTCCAGATGCTGATGGTAGACAGGTATCTCTTTCAGATTTTCTTGGGAAAAATGTAGTGCTGTACTTTTACCCAAAGGACAATACTCCAGGGTGCACCAAAGAGGCAGTTGCTTTTAGAGACAGTATAAAGGCTATTGAAGAGAAAAATGCGGTTGTTATCGGAATAAGCTTAGATGACGAGACTTCCCACAGAAAGTTTATTGAAAAGTACAGTCTTCCATTTGTACTTTTAAGTGACAAAGAGGCAAAAGTATCAACTGAATATGGAGTGTACAAAGAGAAGAATATGTACGGCAAAAGGAAAATGGGGATAGAAAGGTCTACATTTATAATAGATTCAAAGGGAATTGTGAAAAAGATATTTAGAAAGGTAAAAGTGGATGGGCATGTGGATCAAATTTTAAAAGCGCTTGATGAAATAAAAGAGGGAGTGTAAGGTCTCCCTCTTAGACTGTTGACAAAATAAAGGAGTGGCATTTTGTGTGTAAATGCGACTTGTTGACAAAGCGGTAACTAAACTTGGCGAACTTGAGGAGCGAAGGCG
>NZ_JBNATX010000029.1:0-23471 GCF_049701115.1 Caldanaerobacter sp.
GCGAATCTGAATACATGCAAAAAAAACCTTAAAGAGAGTACGTCTGGTACTCTCTTTCTTTATTGTATATTTTGTGATAGAATTAATTTAAACGCACCACATGTAGTGCAATGTGAGGTGGTAATTTGGCCTACGAAATACAAGAATTAGCGGAAAATAAACTTATAATTCTTTACATTTTGAATAGAATAAACATGCCTATCACAGACGAACAGCTTAGCAAAATCGTCCTGGATAACCGCCTTATGAATTATTTCTACCTAAAACAATACATAGATGAACTTATAGAAAGCGGATTTGTCAGGATAGAGGAAGAAAAGTATCATATAACAGAAAAAGGAATAGAAATTTTAAAACTTTTTTTCACACGAATTCCCTTTGAAAGAAGGCAAAAAATAGACGAGTATATCCTACTTAACAAAGAAAAAATAAAACAAGAATCCCAGTATATAGCAACTTACTACAAAAAAGCCGAAAACCAGTATATAGCCAATTGCAAAGTAGTAGAAAATGGCATTGTATTGATAGAATTAAACATAAACGTAGTAAACAGCGAACAGGCAAAGTTGATATGCGATAACTGGAAACAAAAATCACAGGATGTATACTCATATATAATCAAAGCCCTTACTGGTCAATGAGAAGGCCGGAGGGGTCTTTTTTTGTTTTTATTACCTTATATTTTTCCATACTCATCAGTTCAAATACGTAGACTCTGTCGTCCCCTGAAGACGCTACATAGGCAAAATTGTTGAATATGACAAAATCCAAGGGAGCTTCTCCACAGTAGACTTCTTTCTTTCTTCCACTCATCAAGTCTACTTGGCAAAAAGTATTTGAATAACCACTTAAAATATACAAAAAGTCTTTTTCCTTCGAAATCTTTATGAGTACTTTCCCTACATCTATCTCATTTACAATTCTCAAGTCTTTTAGGTCTATTATAGAAACCTTTCCATTTCCTCCAGAATCAAAACAGTTGTTTGCCACATAAAGATAATTTTCATCCTCTGAAAAAGCTATATCTACTGGACTTGACCTTAACATTACATAATCCAAAATCGTATAATGTTCCGGGTCAATCAACAAAATTTCGCCCGAATTCATATTGCTTATAAAAAACACATTGTGTTTCTTACTGTAGAGTATTCTTTGGGGATAACTTCCTACTTTGAATTGTCCCGTAACTCTTTTTTCCCCTATATCAAAAATACTAACAGAATTAGAATCTGCGTTCACAACGAAAATACACCCTTTGTATAAAACTCCATCCACAGGATAAAGGCCTACATACCAAGATCCTTCAAATAGAAATTTTCCCCTATCTATAAGACTCACTGAATTATCATAACAATTAAGAGTATAAATTTTTTCTCTATCCATATCGAGAATCAATTTGCGTGGGCCACAGAGATATTTAGTATAAACATTTAAAGGAAGGTGCTTATTATTATAAGACTTAACCTTGACATAATCTCTCGAGAAAGTCATAAGGTCAATCCTTTCAACAAAATCTTCTCCCATACTAGCTACATATAGATACAAAAGGCATCCCTCCACATACCAGTATAGTTTCATAATATGCAGAGGAATGCCCACGGGAAACTTTTCTTCTTAAATACTCGAAGTGTTATCCCCCTACTTTCACATAATACGGAGCTTCACAACTTCTTTTTATGTGTATTCTATTTAAAACATCATAAAATGTCATCTCAACATAAACCTTCCCTTCGCACACATATTCTCCTGTACCTGCTATAGGAATCAGAGCCATCTTTAATGTTATATCATTATTGTCTTCTTGATTCTCATTATAAAAAGTTGTAGCAAAAAACAATGAATTAATTTTCCAATAAGCTTCCCCACTATTGGACATGCTTACAACAAAGGGTTCCCCTATTAAATATTTTCTCAAAAGTCCCGCTTTATTGTCGACTCCAGGAACCCATAGACCTTCTCCTTTATTATAAGGAGGCGTAACTTTTACTTTTACGGAAGATAACACTATCCAATTCTCATTTTTGTAAATAGATTGGCTTAACCTTATCTGATACTTCTGCAATTTATTACCTCTATCAACATAACTGGGTCCGTAAATCTCTACTCTAATCCCATTTTCTACATTGTCAGCAAGTTTTTTATCCCAAGCAAAAGAAGTCACCTTATCAACTTGATTCGCGAGTTTAATTTCATTTATGTGTATTATTAAAACATTTACCAGAAGAGCAATAATTAAAATTACAAAAAACATTTTAAAATCTATTTTCATTATTCCTCTTCTCCTTTTTATTTTCATACAAAAGCTTCTAATTTTTATATTAACAAACTTTCCTCTTCCAGTAAAGTACCAAAACCTTCAAAAAATCCTTCTAACACCTTGCTTTTGCAAATCTATCTGTATATTTCTTCTTTTTTTCATTTTTTATATATCACCAATAAAATTTAGTTCCGCAAAACAAAAAAGCTTTTTTACTTTTTAAAATTTAAACAGATAAAAATATCCCTCTTCATTTGAATTGGCGCAATAAAAAATCACCTCATTATTTTTCAATTTTATCAGTGAGGTGACCATGCATCTTACCGATATATTGTTGTCGTTATTCGAATGTTCCAATTACTTTACAACTACACGTTTTTTTAGCCTGTAGGTGAGTCCTGGAACATGCATGATTACTATTATGGTCGGGGCAACAGGATTTGAACCTGCGACCTCACGGTCCCGAACCGCGCGCGCTACCGCTGCGCCATGCCCCGACAGTGTTTATTTTATCATATTCCCTGTATTTTTTCAATAAACAAAAACCCCAAAATAATTGCAAATTTATATGACATATAGGGCTATATTTTAAAAATTATCTTATATTCTGAAATTTTACTTTTTATTCTTGCAATTGACAGATAAATGAATAAGGTATATAATATAAATATCAAAAATGTAAGGGGCGATCCTTATGACATACTTTGAGATAACGATAATGCAGGAATTAAAGCCTATAAAATTCAACTTTTTCACAATGAAGAAGTGTAATGCAATTACGTGCATCCATAATTGCAATGGTTTTTGCTGTGCTTATTCTCAAAATTCTAAATGCGATTTTGAAGAGGAAATCAAAATCCCTGAGCAATAAATAATAACTTAAGCGGTCATTCTGGACCGCTTTTACCATTAGTCTACTATTTTTTCTGCCAATTCGCTTATGCTGTATTTTAACTTTTGTTCTCTAGCAATCCTTAAAAGCCTTAGGTATTCCTCTCTAGCAAAGTCGTACTTTAGTCGAGCTAATTTTATCTTAAGGTAGTTGTCATTTTCTAACATCTCTAAATTTCTCTCTGCTTCTTTCATTGCCTTTAGTGCTTTATCTATCTCCTGCAGCAATGAGTTACCTGTAATTTCCATAACAACCACCTTCTCTTCACGGGCTCTACATCTTTCATTATATTAAAATCATTTTTTATTTAGTACTCCTCTTAACAATTTCCTCACATGTCCTATCATGTAAAGAGAACCGCAAAAAAGGACCATATCCTCTTCTCCAGCCATTTTTAATGCTTCATTTACTGCCTTGTCAATTTGATCTACTGCGAACACACTATTACTAGAAATTTTGCTGGCAAGGTCTCTTGCGCTGTAAGCTCTGTCGCTTAGCGGAGTAGTAGTTATAATTACATCTGCCGCAGGAGTTATGATATTAAGCATTTTATCTACTTCTTTATCTTTGAGCATCCCAATAACCAAAATTAATCTCCTATAATTAAATAATTTTAGGCTTTCTTTCAGCACTGTCATCCCCTGCGAATTGTGTGCACCGTCTATTACTAAGTACGGCCTTTTTTTCATGACCTCTAATCTCCCAGGCCACTTCGCATTCATTAAGCCTCTTTTTATTGCCTCTTCGCTTATCTGATATCCATAAATATTCTTAAGTTTTTGAACGACTTCCACCGCAAGAGAAGCATTATAAATCTGATGAGTACCCAGAAGAGTTATCTTCAAATCCTTAAAATTTTTATAATCAAAAACCTGAAAATCCGAATTTTGCTCTTTTATCACTATATTATTTTTATCCAGGATAGTTAAATAGGCTTCTCTTACCTCACAGGCATCACTAATCACTTTTAAGGCCTCTTCTTGCTGGTAAAAACTTACTGCAACTCCTTTCTTCTTTATTATCCCTGCTTTTTCATAGGCTATGTCTCCTAAGGTATTTCCAAGCTTATCCATATGGTCGTAATCAATAGAAGTTATAACTGAAACGAGAGAAGAAGAAATAGCATTTGTGGCATCAAATCTTCCCCCCAGTCCTACTTCCAGCACTACAAAGTCTACTTCTTCATCATAAAAGTATTTAAAAGCAATGGCAGTGATGACTTCAAACTCTGTAGGGTGATTATATCCTTCCTGCACCATCCTTGCAATTATTGGCTTTATGTACTCTACATAGTAAACGAGCTTTTCCCTGGAAATATTTTCTCCGTTTATTTTCATCCTCTCTTCAAACTCTTCAAGATAAGGAGAGGTATAAAGAGCCACTTTATAACCAGCTTCTTTTAAAATGCTGCTTATAAAAGAAGAAGTGGACCCTTTTCCATTGGTCCCTGCTACATGAATAATTTTAAGATTTTTTTCAGGATTCCCCATATATTCCAAAAGCCTTCTTATATTTTCAAGTCCTAATTTCATGCCGAACTTGTAAGTACTGTGAATGTACTGGATAGCCTCTTCATATGTCATTTGCCCCATCCCCTATTTTAAGTTTATAAAAATAATCCCATTAAAACCTCATCTACATATTCATCGCCTATTTTGAACTGCTTTTTTCTCCTCCCCTCTTCTATAAAACCAAATTTTTTATATAGATGTATGGCTACTTCATTAGTGCTAAACACGCTCAGACAAAGTTTCTCATAACCTCTACTCTTTGCCCAATTTATAGCCTCTTCAAAAAGCCTGGTGCCAATTCCTCTATTTCTAAAGCGCGCATCCACACTTATTCCTATTTCTCCAATATGCTGCACTTTTGGAGACCTTCCACCATAGTAGCGGAAAAGGGTGAGACAGCCTATAATCTCACCCCCATAATCTGCTACGAGAATCAGATCCTTGGTCCTGTCGAGATTTTTAATAAGCTGCCTCTCCTCTTCTTCCGTCCAGTTGAAGCTCTCCGATACTATATACACTTTTTCTTTTCCAACGCTATTTAAAAGTTTGACTATGCCCTTGGCATCTTTTACCTTCGCTTCCCTTATTACAATCTCTGGCTCTTTCTTTTGCCTTTTTAAATTTTTGAAAAGAGAAATCATAAAACTCCCCCTGACAGGATTAGCTATTTAAAAGGCTCAATCTTTCCTCTATGTTCTTTAACATAGCAGTGTACTTTTCAAGCTTTTCCCTTTCTGCATTTACTACTTTTTCAGGAGCCTTTTTGACAAAATTCTCATTGTTCAAAAGGTTTTGAGCTCTTTCAATTTCTTTCAACACCTTTTCTCTTTCCTCTTCAAGCCTCTTTATCTCCTCTTCAAGGTCTATAAGCTCTTCTAAAGGTACGGCTACCAGCCCTGCGGAAATGGCCGCACTCATAGCTTTTTGAGGTATGTTGTCTCTGTTTCTTTCAATTGCCACTTCACTCGCTCCAGCAAGCTTCATTATATAGTTTTTACCAGACTCAAAAATTTTCTCATGCTCTTCTTTCTCAACAGCTATTATTACTTTTGCCTTCTTAGAAGGAGATACATTGGCTTCCGCCCTTATATTCCTTATAGCGCGTATAGCCTCCATTATAATTTCCGCCTTTTTAGCATCCTCTTCAAAATCAAGGTCTTCCCTGTATTTTGGCCATTCTGCCACCATTATGCTTTCCCCTTCATGGGGCAAATTCTGCCATATTTCCTCGGTAATAAATGGCATGAAAGGATGCAAAAGCCTCAATGTATTGTCAAGCACATATCTTAATACAGATTTTGTAACTTTCTTGGCTTCCTCATTGTCGCTGTAAAGGACAGGCTTGCTAAGCTCTATATACCAGTCGCAGAACTCGCTCCATACAAAGTCGTAAAGCTTTGAAGCAGCAACTCCCAGCTCAAATTTTTCTAAATTGTCTGTTATTTCTTTTACAATGTTATTGTATCTGGTCAATATCCACTTATCTGCAAGAGTTAGATTGTCAAGGTACAGATTCGTATCATTTTCATCCAGGTTCAAAAGCAAATACCTGGATGCATTCCAGAGCTTATTCGCAAAATTCCTGCTGTGCTCTACCTTTTCCCAGCTAAATCTCATGTCATTTCCGGGCGCATTTCCTATTACGAGTGTAAAGCGCAGTGTATCAGCTCCATACTTCTCTATAACCTCCAGAGGATCTATTCCATTCCCCAATGATTTGCTCATCTTTCTTCCAAGGGCATCCCTTACAAGTCCGTGAATTAACACATACTTAAATGGTATTTCTTTCATAAATTCAAGGCTCATGAATATCATTCTTGCAACCCAGAAGAATATTATGTCATAACCCGTGACTAATACATCTGTTGGGTAGAAGTACTTCAAATCTTCAGTCTCTTCCGGCCATCCCATGGTTGAGAAGGGCCACAATGCAGAACTAAACCATGTATCTAATACATTTTCATCCTGATGTATGTTAGTGCTGCCACAGGCCTCACATTTTACAGGATCTTCTCTAGAAACTGTCACATGGCCGCAATCTTCACAGTACCAAGCCGGTATTCTGTGTCCCCACCACAGCTGCCTTGAAATGCACCAGTCTTTTATGTTTTCCAGCCAATTTGTGTAGATTTTTTCAAACCTCTCGGGTACAAATCTTATTTTACCCTCTTTTACTACCTGTAAAGCTGGTTTGGCTAGAGGCTCCATTTTGACAAACCACTGTTCAGAAAGCAAAGGCTCAACAACCGTATCACATCTGTAGCAATGACCTACATTGTGGACATGCTCCTCTACTTTCAAGAGAAGTCCTTGTTCCTCAAGGTCTTTCACTATTTTTTCCCTGGCTTCATACCTGTCAAGGCCTTCGTATTTACCTCCGTTTTCGTTTATTGTCGCATTCTCATTCATTATATTTATAAAAGGCAGGTTATGCCTTACACCTATTTCAAAATCATTGGGGTCATGAGCTGGAGTCACCTTTACAGCTCCCGTTCCAAAGGAGGGGTCCACATACTCATCCGCAATGACAGGTATCTCTCTTCCTACAAGCGGAAGTATTAAAGTCTTGCCAATTAAGTGCTTGTACCTCTCATCTTCAGGATGCACAGCTACAGCTACATCCCCCAGCATGGTTTCGGGGCGCGTTGTAGCAATTGCTACATAGCCTTCCTCTCCCTTTACTGGATATTTGATGTACCAGAGATATCCTTTGTGCTCTTTGTGCTCCACTTCTGCATCCGATAGTGCAGTGTTGCAGCTGGGGCACCAGTTTATTATTCTATTCCCTTTATATATAAGCCCTTTTTCGTACAAAGACACAAAGACTTCTCTTACAGCCTTTGAACGCTTTTCATCCATTGTAAAAGCTGTCCTTGTCCAATCGCAGGAAGAGCCAAGTTTTTTAAGCTGGCTTAAGATTCTATTTTCATACTTATCCTTCCACTCCCACGCTTTTTCCAGAAACTCCTCTCTCGTGAGGTCTTTTTTGGTTTTGCCTGTCTCCTCTCTTATCTTATCTAAAACTTTTATCTCCGTAGCTATGCTTGCATGGTCTGTGCCAGGAATCCAAAGAGCCGCATATCCTTGCATCCTTCTCCATCTTATTAATATATCCTGAAGAGTATTATCTAAAGCGTGTCCCATGTGAAGTTCTCCTGTAACATTAGGAGGAGGTATAACAATTGTAAAAGGCTTTTTCTCTGGATCAATCTCTGGAGTAAAAAAACCCTTTTCCATCCAGTAGGAGTAGATTCTATCTTCGAACTCCTTGGGATTATAAGTTTTGGCTATATTTTTCATCTTTCACACCCCTTAAAAGACTTTTGTTTCATCCTATTTAAAAAACCCTTTCACCCATGGAAGGGCGAAAGGGCATTCCGCGGTACCACCTTCATTTATCACTCACGCTGTAACGGGCAAAACCCGATCGGGCTTACTACAATTTCAGCCCGCAGGCTCCAGAGCTACCTTCAGTGTACCTTCGGCGGGACTCCTTTCAGCCCATGGGATGTCCCTCTCTGTAGCCAGTGTACACTTACTCCTCTCCTTCACAGCCCAATATTCCATTTTGATATATAATATATCCAAACTTTTCGAACTTGTCAATAGCCTCTTAAACTCTCCTTCTCAAATTCCTCATACCGTTTAAAAAGCCAGGCACTTTTTCCTTCGGAAAGCGCGGCCAAGTTATGGCTATCAGAAAAAGCAGGAAAGCAACAATCAAAAAGCCATAAAGTGGAATATGCACAAAACTTGTATAAATCATCATAGCATATGGGATAGCCTGAAGCCCTTCTGCAAGAGTAGTGGACGGGAAATAGTAAAGTAAAATTACAGAGCCAATAAAAACCCCCCATCCCACATAAGCAGAAATGTAATTACTAGAAGCAAGGTAATATAGCACTCCTGCAGATACCGTCATATCAGCGTAGAGGTCGTGCTCTCCGATCCAGTCTTTGACTTTTACCTTTGAAGCTCTTGCCAGAAATCCATCAGCGACATCACTAAACCAGGCAGTCATAAGAAGTAAAACCGCTGCCTTTAAAGCTCTTCGACCTTGCAAAAACCCTAATCCCCCAATTATCAAGCCTATTACCGCTCTTAATATAGTAAGCGCATTGGCGGCAATTTTTAAGGCAGGCATACCAATCTCCCCCTTTTATCTTTCTATTTTAGCGCCCGCTCAAAAATTAAATTCAGCCCCTTTTCATGCCTCTTACTATGACAATCGGAGTCCCCTGATCTGCTGAACCAGCTAAAAGGTCTGCAAGCGTAGCCGCTATACTGACTAACCTCCTCGGTGTAGTACCAAGGTCACTCTGCTCCTCCTGATTTTTGTTCAAAATCTCCTCAATTTGTTCTCTGGTGTAGCCCTTGTTATAAAGAGTATCTACAGCAAGTTTAAGTTTTTTACCCTCTCTTAATTTAAATCCCCTCAATCCTACTGAAGACCCTAAAGAAGGATAGGGATCTGCCAATTCGTATATACCTGTATCTGGATCTTTATAGGCTCCATCGCCAAAAATTAATACGTCCACGTCTTTGTTCGTTTTTTCAACTATCTTCTCTCTTATCTTCTCTGCTGTGCCGTCTGCATCTTCGGGAAGTAACTTAAGTACCCCTTTCTCGTAATCAGAAACGTTAGAACCTATTACTCCCCAGGGTGTTGGGCCTATTTCATCTAGCGTTTTTACAGGCACTCTAGCTCCAAAAGCCAAGAAAAGGTCTCTGCGGAACTTTCTCGCATGAACTTCTCCGAGGATTATGCCATCTAAATAACCCATTTCATAAACTTTAAAGGGGTTATTCGTAAATATCACTTCTCCTTTTGCTCCTGCCTCTTCGATGATGTCTAGATATAGCCGCCTGTAATCCACACCCGTTATAGGATGCTTAAACATCTCATTACCAAGTTCTTCAGAGTATATAGCTTCATCGTCTGCAAAAGCATCCAGTTTGTCAGCAAAAGAAATCTGATATATCGGATTCTCCTCTCCAGAAACATATTTTAAAGCATCAAAGAGAACAAACTCTTTCCTTCCAAGGTCCACACCTGCAGCAAAGGCTTTACGAGCTTCAGGCATGTCTGCTAAAATCTCTACAGCTTTCTTTGCCGCCTTTTGATGGTCTGTAAAAGTGACTTCTAAAGGAGCAATCAACCCCTCAGGAGTTTTAACAGTTATGTCTGATAGGCCTGTTCCTAAAATTTTTCTCATGCCCACAATGCTATACCCCAAAGACTGGAGTATTAAAGCAGTTATCACTTCTCTGATCAGGATATTCAAATGAGGTGTACTTCCTCTAGCAGAAGTCAAATGCTTATACACAGTCTTGAGACCAAGGCGAATCCTAGCCATTTCCGGGTCTATTACTTGATTGCCCACTTCATCTGATGGAATCGGAAAAGTAACAATCACTCTTCCACCTTCAGTCGCTTTGGCTATTGCCTTCAAAACAAGGGCAAACCTGTTTCTGCTGGCAATAGGGTACACAACCGCTAAAGTACTTTTGGGGTTCAATCTGAAACCTTCTTTAATCATATTAGCCAGGTCATCACAATTTAAATATCTATTTTGAGACCTTGCTACCACTGCTTCTGTTACACAGACTATGTCTCCATCTTCAACTATACCTTTGACTGCTTCCGCAACAATTTCTGAAATATCATCGTTTGGTAATATAAGCCCTGTTTTTACAGCTAAAGCCTGAGCTACAACCAATTCATTCTTTTCTAACATCTTACCACCTTCCTTCTTTAGCCCTTGCTTTTCTACCTAAAATTTCTATTCCAATTAAAATTATACCTCAAATCCTTTGATTTGACTATATAATTTATCGGACTAAATTTGTATAAGTATGATATAATGATATTAAAGGAAAGTATTGCATTGAAATCGAGGTGTAAAAAATGTTGAGATTTAATGTAAAGGCAATCACCATGGACGTCGAGGGAAATTTTTCTGTACTTCTTACAGATGAGAATGAAAAAAAGGTGTTGCCAATAGTGATAGGACCATTAGAGGCTCAAAATATTGCGATACCTCTTCAAGGAATAAAACCCCCTAGACCTCTAACCCCTGACTTGCTAAAATCGGCCATCGAAGAATTGGGTGGAAAACCGGAAAAAGTAGTCATAACAGACCTTAAAGATGACACCTATTACGCGGAAGTTCACATAAAACAAGGAGATAAACTTATAAAATTAGATTCAAGACCAAGTGATGCCATAGCTTTAGCTGTTCGCACTGACATGCCTATATATCTAAACGTAAGACTTGCAGAATTTACCTACGATATGGCAGATCTAAAATTTGAAGATAAGAATGAGTAATTCATAATCCCCCTTTTAGAGGGGGATTCTTTTTTAGAAAAATAGTTAACCAATTTTAAAAAATAGTTGACAATTTGAAACCCAAAATTTATAATATAGCCATGAAAATCCTATTAAGGAGGCAAAAAAATGATAAAAACTAAAGACATGACTATGGCATCCTTATTTGCTGCCATAACTTTCATAATGGGATTTGTAAAAATACCCTTACCTTTTTCGCCAGTACCAATAACAGGTCAGACATTCGCGGTTATGCTCGCAGGAGGACTTTTAAATCCTGTCCCTGCTTTTTTGAGCCTTTTCGTCTTTGACCTCTTAGGAGCAGTAGGAGTGCCGGTCTTTTCCGGCCTAACTGGTGGAATAAACGTCATCGCAGGACCTACAGGAGGTTACATACTAAGCTGGCCCTTCGCCGCTTTATTCATCTCTTTGACCTTGAAGAATAGAAAGGTAAACTTTTTTAACGTACTTCTTTCATATATTCTATTTGGAATACTACTTGTATATATTGCGGGAATATTGCAATTATCTTTTGTTACAGGCATATCTTTGAAAAAAGCCATTATGGTAGGAGCTCTTCCTTTTATACCCGGAGATATAATAAAAGCCATTGTAGCATCTTACTTGACTTTAAAACTAAAGCCAGTAATGGAAATATATAATAAAAGACAGGGGTAATCCCTGCCTTTTATCTACCTCCTCTAAATTGTCCTTTGGCTCCAAAACCCTGACCAAAACCACTCATTTTCCCAGCATTACTTTTGCCATAACCTATTCCCAGCCCTAATCCAGAGCCTTTACCATACTGGCATGTTCCATTCCAAGAGTTCATTCTCTGCTCAATATTTTGCTTCATGAGAGTAGCTCTCTCCTGTGTTATTTTGCCTTCTTTTACTAGCTGGTCTATATAAGCTTCTTTTTGCTCGATTAGTGCCTTCTTCAGGCTGTCAAGTGTTATCCCATTTTCCTCTGCAATTTGGACCATTGTCTTTCCTGCCTTTAACTCATTCAAGATTTCGTCTGCACTTTTCCCGGTCAATTTAGCTAGAAAATCTGCATTCCTGCTCATGCCATACCTTGGAGCCTCACTTGAATACTGCTTTGTTTGTGGAACATTCATCGTGCTGCCATTTGTCGCAGCATAAGCTGCCACTCCACTTAAAAGCATTCCTCCTGTAAGTACTACTGCTATAGTCTTTTTAAAATTCATCTTAACACCACTCCTTTTTTTATTTTTTGTTGTTACATTTATATAATACCCCTTTAGTTTGAGCAACCAATAATGAAATTGTGAAAAAGCTGTGAGCATTTTCACATAATAATGTGAAGTTAAAAAAATAAATAAAAAGGTGGCAGAAGCCACCCTTTATATTGAATTTCCACTCGCCTGAGGTACTACTAGGGAATCGCTATTTTTCTCAAACCATTTGCCTTTAAATCTATTTTCAAAACTTCTTTTTCCTTCAAAATGCTTGAAAAAACCCTGAGGCAATCCATTTTGCTCTATATTCTTTACCATCTCATCAATCCTATTTTTGATTGTATTTCCTTGATCTTGTGTGATTGTTCCAAAGCTTACAAGCTTGTCAACTAGCTGTTTTTGAAGCTGTGCCATTTGTTTGAAATAATTGATAAGCTCATTTTTCTGCTGTTCTGTTAACTTCGATGGGTTAATTCCCTTTAAAATAAACCCAAGCCCGTCCTTTCCACCAAACATAGCATGTAAATTCTTCTTATTGTTAGCTACTGCATTATTTATAGCATTTATAATTTTATTTGCCTGGTCCTGAGTAAGAACCCCTTCAGATACCAGTTTATTTACCAAATTTTTCTGAAGTTCAGCCATTTGTTTGTATATATCTTCCAAAGCCTTTTTCTGTTCATCTGTGAATTGTGATGTGTCTATTCTGCCTATTCCAAAAAATCCTCTGTCAAATCCCTTTCCGCCCATGAAGAAAGGAACGTTGTTTTCATTTGCCTTAGAAACTCTTTCATCAATGTTTTTAATCATATTGTCTGCCTGCTGCCTTGTTATAAGCCCTGCATCCACAAGCTTGTTCACAAACTCTTTCTCAATATCTGCAATTTTTTTGTTGTAATCGTAAATCATCTGTTTTTGCTGAGGTGTCAATTTAGATGTGTCAATCCCAAAAAAGCTCTTAATTTTTGTTCCAGCCTCAGGATTTGCAGCAAAAACTGTAAGAGGAATTGCCAAAGCAAGTATTACCGCTAATGCAATTAACCACTTGTTTCTCTTCAAGTTAAAGTACCTCCTTTCAATAATTTTATTTTCATTATTTATGATATCCCTAAAGTATGACACATTTTTTTAAAATCTGTGAGGAAAGTGTGAAAGTTTAATTTAAAATATTGTAAACTTGCCGAAAAAAAAGTAAACTAAAATTGGGAGGTGTTTTTTGATGCACAAAGTTCTGGTAATTGAAGATGAAGAAGGAATGAGAGATATATTAAAAATTTATTTAGAAAATAATGGATATCAGGTGTTAACAGCAGAAAATGGAAAAGAAGGCCTTGACCTTTTCAACGAAAACAAAGATATAAAGATAATCCTCTTGGATATAATGCTTCCTGACATAAGTGGATGGAGTATTTTAAAAACAATAAGAGAAACATCAAAAGTTCCAGTGATGATGATAACAGCAAGAGGAGAAGAATACGACAAACTTTTAGGCTTTGAATTGGGCACAGATGATTATGTAGTAAAGCCCTTTAGTCCCAGAGAAGTAGTAGCCCGTGTAAAAGCAATTTTATCAAGGACATACGGCTCTCAAGAGGAAGGAAAAACAGAATATCAAGGAATTGTCATGGATGTTCATTCAAGAGAAGTCACTGTTGATGGCAAAAAAATTGAACTCACTCCAAAAGAATTCGACCTTTTAAAACTTTTACTGGACAACAAAGGAAAAGTCGTATCCCGCGAAAAATGTCTCAATGAAGTCTGGGGCTACGATTTTTACGGCGATTTAAGAACAGTCGATACTCACATAAAACAGTTAAGAGAAAAATTAGGTGAAAAAAGAAATCTCATAAAAACCGTATGGGGAATAGGTTATAAATTGGAAGGTGACTGATTTGAAGGGAATAAGGAAAAAACTTTTTATATCATACCTTTTAATAGCTTTAATAGTACTTTTGCTTTTCTGGTTGACACAGGTGGTTCTCATAAATAAGATATACGAGTATTACAAGATAAATCAATTAAAAAGCTACAGCGAGCAAATAGTTCAGGCCATAAATAATAACAATGAAATGCTAATAAGCGAACTCATAGATAAATCAAACGCAAGAGTAATAGCAATCACAGAAAACAACATGGTAATAGCCGGAAACAATAGAGGACACGGAATGAGAGGGCTTGGAATCCCTGAAATGCTATTGAAACCTACTAACACTACAAAAGTTATAAAATATGAACACCCATTTCTCCATATAGAATATCTCTCAATTGTGAGGCCTTTTCTGTACAACGGCAAACCCGCTATCTTGATTATGAGCTTGCCTGAGGCTTCTATAAACGACTCTGTCAATCTCTTTAAAGAAGTCTTCTGGTGGATCTTCGCACTCACCATAGTCTCCACTCTTGTCGTGTCCAGCTATATGTCCAAAAAATTCACTCGCCCAATACAGATTCTAAAAAATGCAGCCCATGAAATCGCTTCAGGAAATTTGAACGTAAAAATAAATTACAAAGAGGAAGATGAACTGGGAGATCTGGCAAAGTCCATGAACACAATGGTAAAGCAGCTTTCTATAACAGACAGGTTTAGAAAAGATTTAATTGCAAACATAAGCCATGACTTAAAAACACCTCTAGGTTTAATACGGGGATATTCAGAAATGCTTTTAGATTATTATGGAGAAGACAAAGAAAAAAGAGAAAAATACTTAAACACAGTAATCAAAGAAACAGAGAGGATGACAAAGCTGGTAGACGATGTTCTGCAGCTTTCTAAACTTCAATCGGGAATGGTAGAAATAAAAGAAGAGACAATTGATTTAGAAAAATTAATATTTGAGACACTGGACATATTTGAAATTCAAATTTTAGAAAAGAACATTGAAGTAAGACTTGAAAACTTGAAAGTTAAAGTCGTAGCAGATAGAGAGATGATAAAAAGGGCAATAATAAACATAATAAGCAATGCTATAGCAAGCATGGAAAATGGAGGAATACTTTCTATCACCGCAGAACTTCAGGATAAAAATGTCCTCATCAAAATATCAGATACCGGATGCGGAATACCGGAAAAAGACCTTGAGCATATATTTGATAGATTCTACAAAGGAAATAAATCTGGAACAGGACTTGGCCTTGCAATAGTGAAAGAAATACTTACCCTACATCAAAGCGATTTCGGAATAAGGAGCAAAGAAGGAGAAGGAACAACTTTTTACTTTACTTTAAAAGCGGGGAAATAGCCCCGCTTTTAAGATTTAAAAAACTTATCTTCTATTTCCTTCATGATAGCCCTGTAAACATCATTTATCCCCTTACCTGTTTTCTTTGAAGCAGCTTTCACATCCTCATACTCGGGATAGGCTTTAATGAGCTTTCCATTAAAATACCCTTTTTTGACTCTTATATTCCCATAAGGCGTAGTAATTTCTTCAACTTCTCTGTCCAGCTTGTGCCTTAACACTTCATAATACCTTATTCCAAAGGTAGTAGTCTCTTTGAAAATCACCTCTTTTAACCTTCCAACCTTCTCCTCTTCACATATAACTGTAATAAGAGCACCTGGCCTCTGTTTTTTCATGATTACAGGTGTTAAAAAAACATCTAAGGCTCCATTCTCAAAAAGCTTATCAAACAAATACTGATAAAACTCGGGGTTCATATCGTCTATATTTGTCTCTAAAACCGTCAAGGTCTCAGGTTTTTTTTTATTTCTTCTCCTACGTAAGTCCTCAATAAATTGGGTATCTCAAGGTCTCTCATACCTGCACCGTATCCGACAGAATGTATCACCATATCTGGAATACCACCAAACTCGCCCGCCAGAGTCTTTATAATCACAGCTCCTGTCGGAGTTACAAGCTCTCCCTCTATATCTATGCTTTTCACCGGGATTCCTTTTAAAAGCTCGGCAGTAGCAGGAGCTGGAACAGGCATAAGTCCGTGCTGCGTGTGTACAAATCCCGACGTTACAGGAAGAGGAGATGATACAATTTTATCGGGGTTTATCATATCAACTAATATGGCCGTTCCTATTATATCCACAATAGAATCAACAGCTCCTACCTCATGAAAATGCACCTCTTCCACACTTCTGCCGTGAATTTTCGCTTCCGCTTCAGCCAGCCTCTCAAACATTTCAACGCTTAATTTTTTTACCTTCTCAGAAAGCTCACTTTTTTCTATAATTTCTTTTACATCTTTTAAATGCCTGTGATGATGCTTCTCCTCCTGATAGATTACTTTGAAAGTTTTCGCGCTTATAGTATTTTTGCGCGTTGTATTGATCTCAATATCAAAATCTTTCAATGCGATCTTCTTTATTTCCTTTTTAAACTCCTCTTCATCCACATGATTCAGCAAAGAAGCTATAGTCATGTCTCCGGAAATCCCTGCAAAACAGTCAAAATAAAGTATTTTCATTTTTCTTCCTCCCCTATCTTATTTATCAGAGTGGCTGCGTAAGCCGCGCCAAAGCCGTTGTCAATGTTAACAACTGTTACTCCGCTAGCACAGGAATTTAACATTGCCAAGAGCGCTGAAAGCCCTTTGAAATTCGCACCATATCCGACACTTGTCGGCACAGCAATCACAGGAGCACTCACTAGCCCACCCAGCACTGTGGGAAGAGCTCCTTCCATCCCTGCCACTGCAATTAATACCCTGCACTTTCTTATTTCATCTAGCTTGTGAAGCAGTCTATGTAATCCTGCAACTCCTACATCATAAAATCTCTTTACAGTATTCCCCATAAGCTCAGCAGTGACAGCTGCTTCCTCTGCAACAGGTAAATCAGAAGTACCAGCTGCAACTATCCCTATAACTCCTTTTGTCTTTTTTAACGGGGTATTCTTCACAGAAATTATTCTGGCCTCTTCATAATAGATAGCCTTATCTATAACCTCTTTTACTGCTTCAAAATGCTCTCTTGATGCCCTTGTACCAAGGACATCCACCTCTTTTCTATGCATAGCCAAGGCTATTTCTCTAACCTGATAAGGAGTCTTTCCCTCGCAAAAGATAACTTCAGGAAAGCCTTTCCTCAGCTCTCTGTGATAATCAACCTTTGCAAATCCAAGGTCTTCGTACGGCAGATTCTGAAGGATATTTAAAGCTTCCTCCTGTGAAATTCTGCCCTCCTTGAACTCCTTAAGAACTTCAAGTATCTTTTCCTTATACATCCTCTACTCCTCTCCTCTTAGGGTTAAGACTGCCAGTCCTGTAGCCTTCAAGGTCCAAAGCCACATATTTAAATCCTGCTTTCTTGACCTCTTCCACCATTTTCTTCCTAATATCTTCTTCAAAAACTCTTTCCATATCTTCTTTTCTTAACTCTATCCTAGCCACATCCCCGTGATATCTCACTCTAAATCCATCAAAACCTAAACTCTTTAGACTTTCCTCTGCCTTTTCAACCATAGAGAGCTTCTCATAAGTTATTTCTTCTCCATAAGGAATTCGCGATGCAAGACAGGCATAAGAAGGCTTATTCCATGTAGGAAGGTCCATCTCTTTTGAAAAAAGCCTTATTTCTTCTTTGGTTATCCCGCAATCCAAAAGAGGACTCAGTACGCCCAATTCTTTTAATGCCTTTCTCCCAGGTCTAAAATCATTAACATCATCCGCATTAGTCCCTTCGACAATGTAATAAAATCCTCTTTCCTCCGCAATATCCTTAAGCTTTGAAAACAGGTTTTTCTTACAAACATAGCACCTATTCAAAGGATTAGACTTAAATTCCTCTATCTCAAGTACCTCCTCATATCTAACCACCAAATGGGGAAAACCCAAAACCTTCGCTAATTTTTTACTTTCTTCTATCTCCCTTTTAGGATGCAGGGGTGTTGAAATAGTGACGGCCAGCATATCCTCTCCAAGCTCTTCATATGCGACTTTTGCCAAAAAAGTGCTGTCTACCCCTCCAGAAAAAGCTACTAACACCCTCTTTAAATTCTTTACATAGTCTCTTAACTTCTCCAGCTTCTTTATATGCTCTATACTAACACCCCCCTATGGTATACCCATATGCTGCGTATAATTATTTTAACACAAGAATGAAAAGAAACAAAATGAAAAATTGCTTGAAGGTAAAAACCTCCAAGCAACTCTCTTGTCCTTCTCTCAAATCCTAAAAACCTTCACAGCTTCTTCTAGTTCTAATGCCACCTCTTCTAAGTTTTTTGCAGCGCTCTTTAAGTCTTCTACTGCTGAGAGCTGTTCTTCAGTGGAGGCGCTCACTTCCTCTGTCGCAGCAGCTGTTTCTTGTGAAATCGCCGAAATGTTCTCCATCGAAGCAACTATTTCGTCTTTCTTTTCCTGCATTAGGTTCATGAGAGAATTTATTTCATCTATCCTTTTAGTCACATTGTTTATGAAATCTTCAAATTCTGCAAAAGCAGTTTGAGTCCCTTTTACCGCTTCGTTTTGTCTTACAATGCTTTGATCTACGTTTTGCATAGCTTCTACAGCAAGACTTATCGCACCATGCATTTCCTCAATTATTTCTTTTATTCGGCTCGTAGACTCAGCCGACTGCTGGGCTAATTTTTTTACCTCTTCTGCTACAACAGCAAATCCTCTGCCTGCTTCACCTGCTCTGGCTGCTTCTATTGCTGCATTCAATGAAAGAAGATTTGTTTTATCAGCAATTTCTTCTATTACAGAAGTGATGGCAGTTATTTCTTTAGAACTTTCTCTAATCCTGCTAATAGTTTCAAAAACATAAACTGCAGCCTTATTCATCTCTTCTGAACTTTCTTTTAAAGCCTGCAACCTTTCCAATCCTTTTGCCTTAACATCATCAGCCCTTTCTGAATACAGCCTAACCTCTTGCGTAGTTTTTAAAACCTTATCTATATCCTGTCCGAATTCAGAAACTTTTTGCACACTAGCTGATATTTCTTGTGCCTGGTCATTTGCTCCTTTTGCTATGTCTTCCACAGCTTTCGCTACGTCTTCAACAGCACTGGCAGTGTTATTGCTTATCTCTTTAAAATTCTTTGATGCCTCTATTAGATAGCTGCTCGACTCTTTAACCCTTTTGGCAATCGCCTTTAAATTACTTACTGTCTCGTTGTACTCCTGCTCCAGGACTCCAAATTCATCGCTTCTCTTCACATCCACAGACGAAGTTAAATCCCCTTCTCTAAGTTTTGACATCGCTCCCATGACTTCATAGATAGGCCGCGTAAAACTTTTTGCGAAAAGATATGCTGCCAAAAGAGCAACAACGGAAAACACTATGATTATACCAACAAAACTTCTGTTAATCTTTGAAACAGCAGAAAGATAATCAGATTTATTCACAACACCCACTATCTTCCATCCAGTTATAGGATTTGTATTAAAAATTATTACGCTATCTGCCCCCTCGAATTTAGACTCTAAATTCCCTTCTTTACTCTTCATAATCTGCTGCCCTATGGCTTGTTTACTTAAATCCGCTCCTACCAACTTTTTACCAGAATCCACAAACACTATACCATTTTTATCTACTAGAAAAATCATACTTTTTTGTCCGATTTTTACATTCTTTAAAAGGTTCTCTATCCCATATAAATTTAAATCCATACCCACAACTCCTACTGCTTCATTCGTAAGAGGATTTATAACTGCTTGGGACACAGAAATAGCATAATTTCCTGTAACTTCATCTTTATATGCATCGGTCCAAAAAGGGCTCCCTTTTGCTTCCACAGCACCTTTATACCATGGCCTTGAAGTAGGATCAAAATCAGGGTCTAAATTCACATGTGGAAAAGTATAAATTTTTTTATCTGCCGTTCCATAATACACTAAAGAAGCATTTGGAGTCATGTTCTTTAAATTGATCAACATACTATCTACTTTGTTACTGTTCTCCTCTTGAGACGTTCCAGTTGACAACAGGTTGTAATCACTTTTCGCAAAGTAACTCAGTTTGCTAGCAGTATTATCAAGGTAAAGAGTCATTTCTTGATTTACAGCAGATACACTATTTAGCAAATTATTCAAAGTCAAATTGGAAATCTCCTGAGAGGAAAATCTATACGATATGTATCCGCTCAAAAGCAAAGAAATAATCACAATTAATACAACAACTAGGCTCAGCTTTGTCTGTACTCTATATAACCCAATTGCTTTCTTATTCAATTTTTTATTCCCTCCTGCGATTAATCTATATCTTTTATATCGTCCTGTACGATGAAAAAGTTTAATTTTAAATAGTTCTTTTAAAAAACTCAAAAGCATAAACAAAAAATGCAACAATCGCCAAGCTTAATGCCAAAATCATTAAAGTTAGGCTGTAAGGCCACCTGAAAAGAGAAAAAATTATGGCAATATAAAAAAGAAGAGTTGCAGCTTTCCCATAAACATTAGCTGATATGGCAATTCGCCGTTTTCTGTAAAGAAAAGCCGCCCCTAATATCATTGTAAATTCCTTTACAGCTAAAACTCCAATTATGAAAAAAGGGATAAACCCTTTAACCCATAGACTCGTCAAAACAGTTAAAACCATAAGCTTGTCCGCAAGGGGATCTAACAAAGTCCCGAGCTTAGTTACCTGATTAAAATGTCTCGCAATATATCCGTCCAATATATCCGTTATTCCAGAAAGCATAAAAATAATAGCCGCATAGACATTCCCTTCTGGAATGTAAAAAAAAGCATATATAAAGCCGGGTATTAACAAAAATCTTACTAAAGTTAAAATATTTGGTATATTCATTAAGACACCCCTTGCGTTTTAAACTTTTAGAAAAGTAAAAGACCCTTATCGGGCCGCATTTAAACTTAACGTATTATTATCAATAGCCACCTTAAAACTATACCCATCTTCTTCTTTCTTAAAATCCTCTATTCTGCTAAAGCATTTTGCAAAAATTAGACTCTTTGTATGAACTTCGATATTTCTTAAATTGTACTTCAAAGCTGTACTCTTAAGAAGCAGATCTACTATTTCCTGAGCAGTATCTATTTCTATATTTTCCTTTTTTTCAATGTAAATATACATGCTACTTCTTTTCTGCTGCCAGTCGATATCGTAAAGAACGCAGAAGCCTAATTTTTCACCTTCTTCCGTTTCCAAAACGAACATCTTGCGATTTTTACCAAAAGGTATATTCAAGACATTGTCTTTCTTTCTCGATATTCTAAATAAATCAATCAAAAATTTAACCACATTAACATCCTGCAACCAAAGTGAAAAGGCCTTTTTGTCTTTCTTTTCTAAATCTTTTATCAGTACTTTTCCATTTTCTCTCATATCAACACCACCCATCTATATTTTTATATATTCTTTATAAGTTTCAAAAATCCTGCTAAATTTAAGAAAATAATTTTCGACAAATAATAAAAACAAAAAGAGGGACAAAGCCCTCTTATTTTGCAAAATATTAAAATATGTTTCTTTGATAATTATTGCATGGGCGGCATCCCTCTCATTATATCGGAAAATATTCCCAAAAAAGCGCTTCCTAAGATTAAAATTACTATAATCCCAATTACTATTACCACTATCGCGGGCAGAAAAAATACCAGTGTTGCGTTACCTGTACTTAATTTGTAATTCTCTTTTATCGCTATAATATTTAAAATAGCAACCCATACGAATACTCCAATGGAAACAATTATACTTATAATAATTCCTCCAGCACCACTTACTTTCGTTATAATAGGAGAAATCAAAGCAGAAAAAATGCTTGGAAGAACAGAAAAACATACTGCGGAATAAAGCCCCCTGCCTGTTCCTAAAATTACTTCTTCTCTTTCTTCGTTTTCCTCCTTCCAGTACATTTCTCCACCCAAAACCTCGGCTATAAAGTGATATATAGCTGCATTCACAAAATACAGTATGGGATTTATAAAAATGCTAGCAAAAACGATAAATACAAAAAACAAATTGTTAAAATGATTAAACCCTGGAGTATGAGGTAATCCCGGCTCTGTCAAGGAAACCTGTCCAAAAGGCCCTAACTTGAAAGCTAATAGAGATGATAAAAGTCCTACTAAAATCAAAACTAACACGCCTTGCCACACTGGTTTTTTTCTCACTATGTCTGCCATAGTCTCTTTTGGTTGAAAAAACACGCCATAAATTCTTTCAAAAAAATTCACTTTTACAACCCCCTATAAAATTGTTAAATTTAAACTCTATTATTTACATTTTACCACAAGTTTTATTAAATTTGTGTTAAAAAATTTTTTATTGAAGGAAATCGAGTTTTTCTGGTGAATTATATATATTGAGGTGATAAAATGCAAGCAGAAATATTAAAAGCCATACAGACTATCTCTAACCCTTTACTGGATTATCTTTTTATAATAATTACAATGCTTGGAAGTGCCGGCTTTTACTTTATTTTCATCCCTCTTTTTTACTGGTGCATAGACAAAAGATTTGGCTTAAAACTTGGCCTCATTTTAATAGCATCCATCTATATAAACACCGTTATAAAGGAAATAACAAAGATTTCCCGCCCCATAGGATATCCTGGAATACGCTCAATATTTACTCAATCTGCTGGAGGTTATTCTTTTCCCAGCGGTCATGCACAGGGTTCTGCAACCTTCTGGGGAACTTTAATGGTCCACTATAACAAAAAATGGCTATGGTATGCCGGAAGCCTTATAGTTATTCTCGTATCCTTTTCAAGAATGTACCTAGGGGTTCACTGGCCTATAGACATTGTAGGCGGAATATTGATTGCCTTCTTGATAATAGTGCTAAGTGAACTTATTGACAGTATTATTAAAGAAAACACTTTAAGAGTTCCCTTTTATTTGAAAATATTGCTTTCGATTGCAATCCCTATCATACTTGTATGGATTTTCCCGCATAAGGATATATATGAACACATGGGACTCGTAGCTGGTGTTTTAACAGGTTACTTCGTAGACAAAGAAAAATTTGATTTTACTACTCATGGAACTTTTTCGAAACAGGTAATAAAATTTTTAATAGGGGTTGTCGTATTTTTTGTTCTAAAAGAAGGGTTAAAATTTATTATGCCTTATGAAAATGCGTTTAACTTTTTAAGGTATAGCCTTTGTGGAGTTTGGCTTTCTCTAGGAGCCCCTTATACATTTTTCCTCCTTAAACTAAATGACAAAAAAATCGCATAAAATTAAAAGCCTCCACCAAAAGTGGAGACTTCAGACTGTTGACAAAATAAAGAAGTGGCATTTTGTGTGTAAATGCGACTTGTTGTCAAAGCGGTAACTAAACTTGGCGAACTTGAGGAGTGAGGGCGGGGCGAGCGAAGCGAGCGGCCACCTGAGCCTTTTGGCGAATTGGCCGGTAC